>JAGYMF010000021.1 GCA_018400695.1 Bacteroidales bacterium
TCAAATAGTATGGGATGCTCAGGGTCGTAGTCCTGGTGTATATTTTTGCGAGCTAATTACACTAAACTACACAACTACGATAAAGTTGGTGATAGTTGATAAGTAGTGGCCAGGGCAATCGCATTGGATATGTTTTCTGATCGATTTTATCGCTTGAGCTGGTAAAAAAGGCCTCGTTCCTGTGCGACGGATACGATCTTTTCTTCTGCTTCCAGCACATCAAGGTATTTGTTGATCTCTACTGCCTGCAGTCCAAGCATTTTTTCAAGGTCATCCAGTGTACATGGCCTGCGGGCAATGGTTTCCAGAATGGCAGATTCTGCATCTTTTCTGTAGGAGGGAATTTTCTTTCTTGCAGGTGCAGCGGCAATGATCTCTACATTCTTCAGGTTCCAGGCGTCTGTGATTCGCTTTAATTCAGCATGTGTGGCGGCCCTCAGATCAATGATATTCCCGGGCCGGTCCAGCGTGTTGATCTGCACTGAATCGTACCTGATATCCAGTAGTGTCTCTTTTAGTTTTTGCAGTTCATCTGCCGTATCATTATAGCCTGGAAGAATAAAAATCTCCAGCCAGATCTTCCCCCTGAATTTTTTGCTGAATGATTTGAGTCCGCCGATATATTTCTCAAAATCCAAGCCGGGTGCCGGCAGGTTCAGTTTTTCAAATACCCCTTTTGTAGCTGCATCCAGGGAGGGCAGCAGCAGGTCAGCATCCATCAGTTCCCTTTGCACCTCTTCGTCATACAGCAGCGTTCCGTTGGTGAGGACAGCAACCGGGATATGGGGCTTTCTGCTTTTAACGAACCGAATTACATCACCGATCCTCGAATTCAGGGTCGGCTCCCCACTGCCAGAAAAGGTGAAATAATCCGGATCGGGACTGTTCGCGAAATAGTGATCCAGTTCGCTGGTGACCTTGTCGTACCGGACGTATTCCATCCTTTCAGTTGTATGCTTGGTGGTTACCCCAACTTCGCAGTAAACACAATTCAGGGAACATACCTTTTTTGGCACCATATCAATACCAAGTGATATTCCCAGTCTCCTTGAGGGCACAGGCCCGAACAGGTATTTATACATCTTTATCTGAATTACAGGTTATTCACACCGTTTATGTGATTTCAACAACGCATGCAGCTTTTCCGCATTTTTTGAGCGAAGAACGCTTTTTTTTATTTTCCACTGCCAGTTGCCTGCTGTTGTCGAAGGAAAGTTCATCCTGCTTCGCGCTCCCAGCCCCAGAAAGTCCTGCATGGGAATGATCGTCAGCCTGGCTGCGGATGCAAGAGCAGCGGATATCAATTTCTTGTGGATCCTCCTTCCTGAGATCTTTTTTCCGAAAGACCGGTTCACACGTTTCCTCGCCTCGTCATCCAGTTCATGCCTGTACCATCCTTTTAATGTGTTGTTGTCGTGCGTCCCGGTGTATGCCACAGCGTGGTGGGGAATATTTGACGGGTGGTGCTCGGAGGTCTCCATATCTTCCCCGAATCCGAATTGCAGGACCTTCATGCCAGGTAGTTCGTAGTGGTCTCTGAGGTCATACACTGCCTGGTCGATCATGCCCAGATCCTCTGCCACGAAAGGCATCGATGGAAACGCTTTACGGACCATGTCAAATAACCGGTACCCTGGTCCACCGGTCCAGCTACCTTCAGAGGCGCTTTCAGCCTTTACGGGGATCTCCCAGAAAGCGGAGAACCCGCGAAAATGGTCCAGGCGCAGGAGGTCAAACCATTCAAGGTTCTTCTTCAGCCTGCTGATCCACCAGCCATAATTGTTGTTTTCCATTGTATTCCAATCGAATATCGGCATTCCCCAGCGCTGTCCCTCCGCATTGAAATAATCGGGGGGTACACCGGCAACCGTTTCCATGGTTTTGTCTTTCCTGAGTCTGAAAAGCCGTGGATGCGCCCACACATCGGCGCTGTGGTAATCCGTATAGATGGGTACATCACCAAAGATCGTGATCCCTCTTTCATTGGCATAGGCTTTGACCTCAGACCATTGCTTACTAAAGATAAACTGGTTGAACCGCAGTTGCTCCAGCGCTTTTGCATGTTGCCGGCTGAACGCGTTTAATGCAGGAAGATCGCGGTCACGATAGGCTAAGGGCCAGGAATGCCACGGGCGGAAGTCAAAATGGTGCAGCAGCAGGGCATATAAAGCATAATCATCCAGCCACAACTTCTCTTTTTCAACGAAGGCATGAAATTCCTTTTCAAGCGCTTTGGGCGGATTGTTACTGAAACAATCAAATGCCTCTTCCAGGCAGATCTTTTTGACTGCTGCTGCTTTACGGAAACGGACCCTGGTACCGGTTCTGACCCTTCTTTTTCTCAGTTTCCGGGCATCCAGCAGTCCCGTGCTGACAAGTTGCCAGGGATCGATAAACATCGTGTTTCCTGCGAAGGCTGACCATGAGCTGTAAGGTGAGTAGCCGGTTCCTTCTGAGGTTATGCTCAGGGGGAGAACCTGCCAGACCTTCATGCCTGCTGCTGCCAGGAAATCGATGAATGCCTTTGCTGAAGGCCCGAAATCTCCCGTACCGAAATCCCCCGGTAGTGAGGAAATGTGCAACAAAATACCGGCTTCCCGATGGGGGCCTTCCTCTTTTTCAGTCGGATGATATGGGGGTCTGATCACTTCGTGGTTCATTAGGCTGATAGGATTCAGAACGGACAAAATTCCGATGTTACGGAAATATCTGTTTCTGTACTGCAAAGTTGCAAATATATTTTCCATTTTTGCAGTTCAATCGGGCAATTGATCATAATATTTAACAGATTATGAAATACCAGGGCAAGATACTTCCGGGAAAACCTTATCCTCTGGGTGCAACATATGATGGAAAAGGGATCAATTTTGCTGTTTTCAGTGAAAATGCCACCGGGGTAACGCTCTGTCTGTTTAATGAACCTGCTGACGGTCGGAACCACCTTGAAATCAAACTCCGTGAAGTGACCGATTATGTGTGGCATATTTATGTTCCCGGTCTGCAGGCTGGCCAGCAATATGGATACCTCGTGGATGGCCAATACCGGCCGGAGGACGGGAAGCGGTTCAATTCCGGTAAACTGCTTATTGATCCTTATGCGAAGGCCATTGGCGGAAGCGTCAGGGTCGTGGATGAGATGTTCGATTATTCACCTGCCTACCAGGAGGGGAAGGGTGAATTCAAAAAAGACGATACGGATACAACAGGTATCACCAACAAAAGCATCGTGATCGATCCGGAATTTGACTGGGAAGGGGTGAGGAAGCCTGAAATTCCTATGCATGATTCTGTTATATATGAGCTGCATGTGAAGGGTTTTACCGCGTTGCATCCGGATATCCCTGAGGAGGAGCGGGGCACCTACAAAGGGCTTGCGCATCCGAAGGTTATTAATTACTTGAAGGAGCTGGGCATAACGGCCATTGAACTGATGCCTGTTCACCATTTTCTTCATCGGAAATTTCTCTTGGAGAACGGATTGTCCAATTACTGGGGTTATGACAGCATTGGTTTTTTTGCGCCGCATGCAGAGTACAGCGCTGCCGGGATGCAGGGAGAACAGGTGAATGAGTTTAAAGAGATGGTGAAGGCCTATCACAGGCAGGGGCTTGAGGTTATTCTGGACGTGGTCTATAACCATACCGGTGAGGGAAACCATCTCGGTCCAACCCTCTCCTTTCGCGGGATCGACAACCAGCACTACTACCGTCTGGATCCGCAGGATTCGCTCAGGTGTACTGATTATACAGGTACTGGAAATACACTGAATATGCTGAGCAGTCGTGCCCTCCAGCTGGTGATGGATAGCCTGCGGTACTGGGCGACTGATATGCAGGTGGATGGATTCAGGTTCGACCTGGCATCTGCACTGGCCAGAGGGTTGTATGATGTTGGTAAGCTTTCTGCTTTCTTCGATACGATTCACCAGGATCCGGTTATCTCCCAACTAAAACTGATTGCTGAGCCCTGGGACCTGGGCGAGGGAGGCTACCAGGTAGGTAATTTCCCGGTGTTATGGGCTGAATGGAATGGGAAATACCGGGACTCGGTTCGTAAATTCTGGAGGGGAGATGAAAGCCAGGTCATGGAGCTGGCTTACCGGCTCAGCGGGAGCAGTGACCTGTATGAGGACAATGGGAAGCTGCCCTCGTCGAGCATCAATCTCATCACAGCCCATGACGGATTCACCCTGCACGACCTGGTCAGCTTTAACCGTAAACACAATAAATTGAATGGTGAGCAGAACAGGGACGGGGAGGAGCATAACCTGAGCTGGAACAGTGGGGTGGAAGGGGAGACAGACGATCCGGATATCATTGCGCTCAGGGAAAAGAGAAAGCGTAGCTTCCTGGCCACACTGCTGCTGAGCCAGGGGGTTCCCATGATTAGTCATGGCGATGAATATGGCAGGACACAGCAAGGGAATAACAATGTTTATTGTCAGGACAATGAGCTCGCCTGGATGGATTGGGATCTCAATGAACGTCAGGAGAGGTTTTGGGCTTTTACAAAGAGGATGATTGCGCTCAGGAAGGCGTACCCCATTACCCATCGCAGGCGTTATTTTAAAAACAGGCCGATACAGGGTGAAGGGATTAAGGACATCAGGTGGCTGAATACCCGGGGTGAGGATATGAGTAAAAAAGAGTGGGAAACCGGTTTTATCCGTTGCATGGGAATGCTGCTGGATGGTACACTCATGGAGGAGATGGATGAATCCGGTAATTCCCTTCAGAATGATATCCTGCTTGTTCTCTTCAACAGTTATTGGGAGCCGGTCAGCTTCAGGTTGCCAAACCATTTGAAAGGTGTTCGCTGGGAAGTATTGGTCGACACTGAGAATAACAATAATCCATTTGAGCCCCCGGTTGTGGAGAGCACCTATAACATTCAGGCAAGGTCAATGGTACTGCTAAAAATGCAGGGAACATGATCTTGGCACGGTTGATACCAAACAATTATTCTTAAAATCAGCAGTTACTCTTGAGATGCGCCACTGCCAAAGCTTTTGCTGCGCTCGATGGATTGCAGTGCGAGGTAATTGTCGCCGAATTTATTCAGGTTTTCCATCTCTACATCGAACTGGTCGAAATGCCGCTCTTCGTCTTCTACAAGGGCTTCAAATAGTTTTTTGGAGACTGAATCGGCATTTGCGGAGCATTCGTTGGCCCACTTGTTGTAATCATTGGCACTGGATGTTTCCATCTCACCGGCCAGTTCGATCATGGCTTCTACATCGTGAATTTTTTTGACATTATCGGATGCTACCATTTCAACCTCTCCTTTGAGAAACAGGATCCGTTCTGCGAGTCTTTCGATGTGGATCATCTCTTCGATGGCCGTTCTTTTGAAGAGGTTTGCCAACAGGTCATATCCCAGATCGTCGCAATGAAAATGGAAATACATGTACTGGTGTACCGCGGTAAGTTCATCAGCTATTGCTTTGTTCATCAATTCTATGCTTTTTTCTTTCATAATAAAATTTTTAGTTGAGTGTGCAATTAATTATCTGTCTGTAGCATCCTTATTGTTCTGTAAATATACAAAACTCCTGTTCCATCACCAAGCCGATTCAACATGAAGTGTTTCTATAGAGGGGAGACCTTTTGATCGTCTGCGCTTATGCATTCTGAATAAGGGTTATATCGTAACATTATTGGCGACTTTCACCCTCAGGGCATCAAAAAAAAAATACCGGGACGGCAGATGCCACCCCGGCAGTTGATACTGACTACTTATCTGATTTCTTCTTCAATCTCTCCCGGTAGAGGAGAAAAATGAGCACATAAAAGATGACAAGTTGTCCGGTTCCGGCGATGACCATCGCCTTGACCATCCCTGGAGAACCTTTTCCTGATACCAGCAGGTATACTCCGAAGATCAGGAACAGGAATCCAAATACCAGGAAACTCCATAGCTTGATGTTGCCTATTTTCTTGATCATAGCATTGATTTTATCTGTTTAACAAAAGGTGTCAGGTCCTGCACCGATGCATGAAATGCCAATTGCAGCCGCAAATTCCGGACCAATCACAGCATATGCTACGAGTCCATACCATTTTCCAACAAAAAATTCGGTTGTGCATTTAAAACAGCCCGACCAGTCATCCATCTGTCGGCAGCAGGGATCTCCCGGTTGCTTCTCTTTCTTGACACTCTCCTGCATCTCAGACATTCGTCTGCTCGTTTCATATACATTGTTATTGAAAGTATTCATCTGTTCATTGCGTGATTGGACAAAGTCGCCTACTTCATGGTCGCTGTTGATGTCCATTCCGTAAAATAACATACCGTCCGTTGTTTTGAGCCTGAATTGTGTAATGCCATCCTTCTTCGGGGTATATTCTGCAATGTTTACCTGGTAATGCTGATCATATTTGTATACGATCACCCGGTTCTCTGTTCTGTTGTACGGAATGGAATACATCAGCACATCTGTGTTGTTCATCTCGTACCTCTTTACTCCGTAAATATTCAACTCATCCAGGTTAAGCTGCTGACCAATTTCATCGATCAGGGTTTCCAGCTCTTCGTTCTGCCCTAGCAGCTCGATCCTGTAGATATGATTGTCCAGCGGAGAGGAGCTGACATTTTCCAGCATCGACAGATCTTCAAAGAGCAAAGTGTTCTGCGCCTTCATTGCGATTTCGTTGTCAGTTTTTTCAGAGCAGCCGTAAAATACAGCGAGTGAAACTATTCCCAGTATTATGGGAATTGCAATCATTTGTTTTTTCATCTTGTTCAAAATTTTAGGATTAGAAAAATTAGTTATTATGTCATAACGCCTGTTATGACCGTGAGAGAATTAGCAGATTGACCGGTTCACGTGAATCTGTGTTCTTTAATGTGACCAGTGCCACAATTCTCGCAGAATGAAATTGTTTTTTGTGAAATAATAAGGTATTCGAAGTGAGCGATCATCCGAAAATTCCGGCAAACAGCTGGTCAAGCAGGGTTAGACCGGCATAGACAAGCGGTATCGTAATGACGCTTAAGATGGTGGAAACAAACACATTCTCGGTGGCCAGCTTCTCATCTGAGCCGAATTTACTGGCCATTACCACGGTGGTAGCCATACAGGGCATGGCGGCTTCCAGCAGCAAGACCTTGCGGGCTGTATCGCCAAATTCAGGAAAGAGCAGATATGTGAGCAGGTTAACAAGAATGGCCAGTACAAGCGGAACCAGGAGCAGTTTATTGAAAGAGAGCAGGAATATATGTGGTTTTTTAAAAATCCCTCTGACTTTGGTTTGTACAAGCATGGCGCCAATATACAGCATGGAGAGATAGATGGTCGATTTGCCCAGTCCATGCAGCGGTTCATAGATCACATCCGGGAACTGAACATGGAATACCATGATCAGTAATCCAAGGAAAAATGCAACGGTATTGGGATTGAGCATGTTTCTCAGAAGATCCCGTCTGCTGCCCCCGTTGCCCCTGAGGAATATCCATACGCCGAAGGTCCACATCACAGAGTTGGAGGCCAGTTGGAACACTGCTGCATATAATAATCCTTCGCCACCAGGAAAAAGTGCGTCCATGAGAGGGAATCCCAAAAACACGATATTACCGAACATGTGGTGACTGATAAACACAGCCCGCTGATTTCCTTTCAGGCGCATCATCCGTGCTGACAGGTCACCTGCGCCATACATGATGCCAAGGACAAAATAGGCAAACAGGAATACCAGTCCACTGTTCATCAGGATTGTCGGCGTCAGGTCGATCCTTACGAAGGTGGTGATGATCAGCAGGGGGAGTGTCACGTCGAATACAAGATCGGCGATACCCTTCCTGGCGCCTTCAGTAATAATCCTGAACTTCGTGGCAGCAATGCCGACAACCACGAGGATGGCCAGTACTGCGATCTGGTATAGGATGATGCTGTTCTGCATGCTATTCAATGTCTGAAGAGATATCTCCCAGTGATTTTCTGATGAGCTTTCTGTACTCCCGGTTCATTTTCTGTTCGTCGATCCATGTATACACATAAATTCGGTGCCGATGGTTCTCTGCGGGTGTCCAGATATCCTTTTCTGTTACCAGGTCGGGATGCATGATGGCCTGAATCAGCGCCAGGTCATGCATTTTATTGTTCTGATTATCAGACATTTTTTCTTTCCATTGTTTCACCAGGTAGGTGAACCTGGGGGCCCTGTTAGCAAGCAGATCAAAGGTCTCCGTTTTTTCAAACAGATAGGCAGCACTGACTGAGGCTGTCATAATGTGCGTTTCGAGCCCTTCCCTGTTCAGCAGGTAGTCCATACCGTCCAGGTCGTTCCTGGTATTGAATTCATTCTTGTTCCAAACTTTCGCACGGTCATCGTACCTGAGCCCCGTGGCATACCAGCGTATCCTTGGAATGATGGTACTATCCATAAGGATGGCTGAGGCGAGGTTTGTTACGGCACCCAGGGTGACTACATTGAGCTTCTCCCCATGGTTCAGTTTTGCGGTCTCTTCCAGGATGAACGCTGCTGCAGGAGAGGGGATCGCTTTGGCGTTGCCCCGGTAGCCGGTCGGTCGCGCAGCCCCGAGTGGATGGGGTACATCCTTTCGGTCATGCAGCTGCAGGAGCATTTCATTGGCCTGCTGACTCGCATACACAGAACTGTCACCACCTTCAGGATGGAAATTCCATTGTGCCGATGTGAGTCCGGTCACTTCTATCTTTGGATGGGTAAGGGCATACGAAACAGCAAAAAGTCCGTCGATACCATATCCCGAATCGCAATCGATGATCACAGAAACATCCTCCGGTCGGGAGATCTTTCGGCTGTAGGTGATTACAGTTATCAACAGGGATATTAGTAACCCGATAATGAGGATTCCCCGGATTACTTTCCAAATTTCCCTTTTCAGCCTGCTAAAAAATCCCATGCGGCAAATATACAGTCTTCTTAAAATGATTGCAGAATATCCTGCTCAAATTTTGTATGAACAGAAGAAATATTGCTTCAATTCTGACATGGATTCATAAAAATGTACCTTAACAGTGCAGAATATCACAAAAATCCTTTACCACATGGATCCATCGTATTAACTTTATCAGCAAATAATGATCAGTATGGAAATAGAAAAAAACAGCTTCGGACAGTTAAGTGACGGAAGGGAAGTGTCTATGTTCAATTTGCGGAATGATGCGGGTATGGAGGTGGACATTACCAATTACGGCGGTATCATTACAGCGATAAGGATTCCCGACCGGAACAAGGTGCCGGGTGATGTGGTCCTTGGTTTTGATAACCTGGAAGATTACCTGGGGGAGCATCCCTATTTTGGCGCCATTGTCGGCCGTTCAGCCAACAGGATTGCGAAAGGAAGGTTTACCCTCGAGGGTAAAGAATATTCGTTGGCGGTTAATAACGGTCCCAACCACCTGCATGGCGGTATCCGTGGATTTGATAAGGTGTTGTGGACCGCTGCAACGGAGAAAACCATCGATTCCGTTTCCCTGAAATTGGGATATGAAAGCGTGCATATGGAGGAGGGTTATCCGGGGAACCTGATGGTTGAGGTGGATTATACGCTGAATGACAGCAATGAGCTCATCATCTCATACAGGGCAACGACAGACAGGGCCACCATTGTTAACCTGACCAACCATTCCTATTTTAACCTGAACAATTGCAGGGGAGATGTGCTGGATCATGATCTGATGATCGATGCGGACGCAATTACTGAATTCGACGAGCACTCCACACCTACAGGCCGGATCCTGCCTGTGGAAGGAACCTGTTTCGATTTCAGGAGAGCGAAAAAAATTGGGAAGGAGATCGGTACCACGCCACCGGGGTATGATATGAATTATGTGCTGAACGATGATGACGGGGAGCTGCGCCGTATCGCCGCTGTGTACCACGAAGGTACCGGGCGTTCCATGGATGTACTAACCACCCAACCGGGCGTTCAGCTGTATACTTCCAATTACGTGGACGGAATTGCCGGGAAGGAGGGCGTTCAGTACGAAAAACATTCGGCGGTGTGCCTTGAGACACAGCATTTTCCTGATGCACCCAATCAACAATCCTTTCCGTCAACTGTTTTATATCCGGGAGAGGAGTATGACCAGGTAACGATCTATCGTTTTAAATGGTAACGGGATTGAGAAGAATTTTTCTAACGATTTTGCTGGCTCCGTTGCTGGTTGCAGCGCAGGACCATGCATCCTGTCCGCTGGACCACCACTGGCAGGAGGTATATGAAAATCCGCTTTTCGAGCGTTGGCTCTCGAAATACGATGTAAAATTTTATCACCTGGACCTGGAGGTTTCCAATGAAAATACATTTATTGAGGGTGCGGTAACGATACTGCTCGAGGCTGTTGAGCCTATGGATACGGTTGTATTTCAGATGATTGATGCGTTGGAGATCGCTGCAGTGGAGATAGGTGGTTCTGAAATTCCTGATTTCCTGCACGTGGAGGATGCGGTTTATATTCCCGCAGATGCAGCTTCGGGAGAGATGTTTTCAGTAACCATCACCTACAGCGGTGATGCTGGCCAGGACAGGGGCTTCTTTGCCGGTATTACATCGGCTTACGACAATACCAACGGACAGTGGGTGACCTATACTTTATCGGAACCGCTCAATGCGCGTGACTGGTTCCCGGTGAAGCAGGTGTTGGCTGACAAGGCCGATTCCGTATGGGTGGATCTTACCTGTGACCGGTCGCTGATGGCCGGTTCGAATGGTGTGTTGACGGCTGTTGAGGAGTTGTCTGGCGACCGGCACACGTTCAAATGGCGTTCAGCATACCCCATTGCCTATTATCTGATCTCACTGGCGGTAGCCGATTACCGGGATTACTCTTTTCATGCCCCGTTATCTGACAGCAATGATTCGGTGCTGGTGCAGAATTTTATCTATGATGATGACAGTTATTTTGCTGAGTGGAAGGAGCGGATCGATGATACCGGGGGGATGATCTCACTGTTTTCAGGTCTGGTGGTTGACTATCCTTTTTTCCGTGAAAAATATGGTCATGCCGTTGCTCCTATGGGTGGAGGGATGGAGCACCAGACAATGACAACGCTGGCAAATTTTAATTTTAACCTGGTGGCACATGAGCTGGCCCACCAGTGGTTTGGAAACAGTATTACATGTGGGAACTGGCAGGATATATGGATCAACGAAGGATTTGCCTCCTATTTTGAATATATCGCGCTGGAGCATCTTCATTCAGCAGCTGCTGCGGAGAACTGGCTCGAATATGCTTATTCAGTTGCGATCAATGAGACAGGATCGGTTTATGTTCCGGAAGAGGAGGCGGATGATCCCGGCAGGGTTTTCAGTCATGGCCTCTCCTATAAAAAAGGGGCCTTTCTGCTTCACATGATCCGCTATGAACTCAATAATGACACCCTGTTCTTCGATGTACTCAAAACTTATTCTGAGGCGTATAGGGATGATGTGGCCACAGCGGTCGAATTCAGGGAGGTGCTGGAACAGGTCAGCGGCAGGGATTTCTCCTGTTTCTTCGATCAGTGGTATTATGGGAACGGATACCCGGTTTTTACCATTCAAGGGACAATGGAGGTGGATACGCTGGTTATTCAAAGTCACCAGGCTACTTCTGTCTCCTCTACACCATTGTTCAGAATGCATTTTGACCTGGCTGTCCGGACGGATAAGGGTGAACAGGTGGTGCGTCTTTACCAGGAGCAGAACGAGCAGACCTTTGTCATTCCGGTGGATGGTTTTGTTACGGGGATAGATTTTGATCCCTTTAACCACCTGCTGGCCAAAGGCAGTGCGTCAATACAGCTGACAGACAACAAGGAATTTGTGGTTGGTCCGAATCCGTTCAGGTCAACATTGCTGCTCCGGTTTAGTCAGTTCACAGACCAGGTTTCGCTGGAGGTGCTGGATATGAAAGGTACTGTTGTAAAAGCGTCGGACATCACCACCAACCCTTTCGAAGTCGATCTTGCGGCACTGAATGATGGTTCTTATATGATCCTTGTCAGAGGGCCACAGGGAACTTTCAGGGAGAAGGTGATCAAGGTCAGCAATGATTGAACTGCATGCCGGTAGCACACAGTTCAATTATTGATTGGGTTTGTAGCAGCGTGTATTGTCAGATCACCCCGATCTTTTTTGCTCCATCGCCTACTTCCGCAATATAAAAATCGGCGGTCAGACCAATCTTCTTTTTGTAGTTTTCTCCCACGACACTGATAAATTCATCGATGGCATCTTCCTTTACCAGGCTGACAGTACATCCACCGAAACCGGCACCAGTCATCCGGCTGCCGATGGTTCCGGGAATTTTACGCGCCTCATCCACAAGGGTATCCAGCTCTTTTCCTGTTACCTCGTAATCGTCACGCAGGGAGTCGTGTGATGCGTTCATCAGCTGTCCAAACGCTTCAATATCCCCTTCGTTGAGTGCTTTGATCGCCCGCAGGGTACGGTCATTTTCCGAGATCACGTGGTGTGCCCTGCGCCTTACCACCTCACTGGAGATGTTTTCTGAGAGTTCTTTGAATTCGTTCAGTGACAGGCGGCTCAGGTTGGGAACAGGTTTCACCTTGCTGATCTCTTCTACGGCCTTATCACATTCGGATCTCCTTTCGTTGTATTTCGAATCGGCCAGTCCCCGGCGCAGGTTGGTATTGGTAATAACGATCCTGATCCCTTTCAGTACAAGGGGAACGCGTTCGTAGTCGAGGGTTTCACAATTCAGGAAGAGGGCATGGTCTTTTTCTCCCATTCCGCTGGCGAACTGGTCCATAATACCGCAGTTGACGCCGACAAAATTGTTTTCTGCCTTTTGGCCGATCTTCACCAGGTCCATCTTCTCAATTTGTAAACCGAAGAGGTCGTTCATCGCGGTTCCTGTTACCATCTCGATAGAGGCTGAAGATGAGAGTCCTGCGCCATTGGGAATATCGCCCGAGTAGAGCATGTCCAGCCCTTCAACCGACATGGATTGTTTCTGCAGTTCGTCGATCACCCCCAGTGGGTAATTGGTCCATGCATCGCCCTCTTTGGAATAGGACTGGCTGACAGGGACCTCAGCGCGGTGGTCAAAATTGGTGGTTGCAAACCTGAGCACTTTTTCCTGGTTTTTTCTTACAAGCAGGTATGTTCCGAAGGATAGGGCACAGGGGAAGACGTATCCGCCGTTGTAGTCGGTATGTTCGCCGATAAGGTTTACGCGTCCCGGTGCAAAGTAGGCATGGATTTCCATATCGGAGGATCCATAAAGATTCAGAAAGTCATTTTTCAGTTCGTCGATATTCATAGCGGTCTTATTAATTATTATGAGGTCCAAAAATATAAAAATTAATGGTTCATGTAAAAATTAATTACCTTTATGGCATCTGAACGTCTATGAGCATCCGATCCCTAGTCCAATATCTGAGCAGATTTCCGGGTAATATTTTCCTGTACGGATACCTTGTTGTCTTTCCTGCAGTGTTTGTTTTTGTCTTGTGCCACTCAAAAGAGGCGATTCATATGGTCATGAACAGCTGGCACACCCCCTTCTTCGATGGTGTCATGAAATACTGGACCATGCTGGGAGATGGCCTTGTGCTGACCATCCTGGTGATTTTCCTCCTGCTGGTATCGCTCAGGTATTTTTTTACCGGGCTGGCGGCCCTGTTGATTGGAGGAATGGGGGCGCAGCTTTTTAAACGGCTGTTTTTCAGTGAATTTCCCAGGCCTGTCAAATATTTTGAGCTGACAGGATCTGATTACCCTTTGTATCTGGTGCCCGGTGTTGAATTCCATTCATGGTACAGCTTTCCTTCCGGGCATACTGCTGCAGCGTTTGCCATCTTTTTTGCCCTCGCGCTTATGACCAGGTCAAGGTTGGCCCAGGCCGGATATTTTTTGCTGGCCCTGGGGGTTGCTTTCAGCAGGATATACCTCTCCCAGCATTTCTTAATGGATGTGGCTGGCGGTTCTTTGGTAGGTATGGCAGGGGGCTGGTTTGCCTGGCGATGGTTCAGAAAGTATGAAGTTGACTGGATAGACCGGCCGCTGGAAAAACTTATAAGGCGATGAAAACAGGTATAAAACCGTACATATTCATGCTTCTTCTCCTGCTGTACGGGCTCATTTTCCTGTTGCCCTTTGCAGGCTCGGTACACCTGTTCGATTGGGATGAAATTATCTTTGCCGAGGCAGCCAGGGAGATGATTGTCAGCAGCGACTATCTTACCGTCACCATCAATTACACCCCTTTCTGGGAAAAACCTCCCGGTTTTATCTGGATGCAGGTGCTCTCCATGAAACTCTTTGGTATCAATGAATTTGCGGCCCGCTTTCCCAATGTGCTTAGCGGAATGCTTACGCTTATGCTTGTCTACCTTGCCGGCAGAAAGCTTCATGGTGACCGGTTCGGTATGCTGTGGACCCTCTCGTTCGGAACGGCGATCCTCCCTCTCTTCTATTTTCGTACCGGTATTATCGACCCCTGGTTTAACTTGTTTATCTTCCTGGGATTTACCTTTTTCATCTTATACCTGGCGCATGAACGCTTTGAGCGGCGTCATCTGAATGTTGGCCTTTCAGCGTTCTTTCTCGGGTTGGCAGTCCTTACAAAAGGTCCCGTAGCGGTGCTCATCTTCGCCCTTAGTTTCTTTATTTATCTCGTATGGGTCAGGGGCAGGATCTCGGTGAAGTTCTCCCATATTCTCCTCTTTATTGTAGTATTGGTGGTTACAGGGGGATCCTGGTTCCTTGTTGCGGTGCTCACCGGTAACAAGCAGGTGGTGGTGGATTTTATCCAATACCAGGCAGGACTGTTCAGCAGTGATTTTGCAGGTCACAGCGGTTTTCCCGGCTTTCATTTTGTGATCCTGTTTTTTGGGGTTTTCCCGGCTTCGGTGCTCATGCTAAAAGGTTTTCCGAGAAAGAAGGAGGAGGAGGGGGCGGCACAGATGTTCCGTACCTGGATGTATATCCTCTTTTTCCTGGTGCTGATCCTATTCACCATTGTCCGCACGAAGTTGGTGCACTACAGTTCGCTGGCCTATTATCCGATGACCTTCATTGCAGCCTGGGTGATGCATAACTGGTTGGAGCGCCGGGTGGAGATCGGCCGGTGGCAGATCGCAATGCTGGGAGTTGTTGGCGCTCTTTTGGTCCTGGTCACCTTTCTTGTCTCCACACTGCTGCGCTTCCCGGATATCATTGCTGAACGCTTTTCTGAACGGATGTCGCCCTATACCGAAGGAGTGCTTGCCACGGACGCCGGATGGGGGATCGTAGCATATATTCCCTCCGTCATCCTCCTTGCAGGACTGGTTTTTTCGCTGGGAAGGATCAGCCGGAGAGATAAGCGAGGATTGTTTATCCTCCACGGTGGGGTTGTGCTCTTTACTTATGCCTCCATTTTGCTCTATGTTCCGAAATTTGAAACAATGGTTCAGCAGCCGGCGATTAATTTTATTAAGTCCCATGCCGGTCCGGATGAACGAATTGTGAACCTGGGGTCCAGAAGTTTTGCCCCTTACTTTTACGGGCAATGGATGCCAGGTGAGATGCCACCAGGCATTGATGTTGACATGAAGGAAGTGATGAAGGAAAAAGAGCCGGTTTATGTGGTGATGAAGGCTGACAGAAGTGAAAGGGTGTTTACGAAATATCCCGGCCTTGTCAGGTTGGGAGCGGAGGGTGGATTCGTTTTTGCAGTATGGCCTGGTGCACAGGTGCAGGAAGGCGTTTCAGAACCGGTGTTATCTTCTGACTGAACATGTAGTAGTGTTCCTTCTTATAATCTTCGCGAACTGTGCAATCAAATTGTTGCTGTAAGGCAACAATGCTATAATAGCCTGAAAAGCAGGTTTTTTAATCAAAGGGATTTTTGCGTTAGTTTTGTCAATAAGGAGTTTTTTTACTGCAGGCTGACTGTCCGGCCTTCCCGGGCGCTTATATAGGCCGCTTCGATGACCCTTATCACATCCATGGCCTCGTTCGGCGTAACTGCCAGTTCGGAACCGTTTCGAAGGTGGTTATAGATGTTGTCGTAATAGGCCATGTAATTCCCTGGAATGGTTGGGATACGTTCCCGTTTCTCTGTTTCGCCTGATTCAGAATTCAGCAGTCCGTACATTTCCGGAGCATCCGTCCCCCAGCTGTTAGCTTCAGGAAGTTTGCCAGCCTTGAGGTCTTCCTCCTGCGGATCGATCCCTGACTTAACGAAGCTTCCGTGGGTTCCATGCAGTACGTACCTGGCTCCCTGTTCTTTTACCAGGTAGCTGCCCCTTACCAGGCATTTCACTTCCGGATAGTGCAGGAACAGATCGAACGAGTCGTCTACCTCACTGCCGGGCCGCTGTGCTCGGACATCGGCAAACAGGTATTCCGGTAAGCCAAACAGCTGCAGTGCCTGGTCGATCATATGTGATCCCAGATTATAAAGGGTCCCTGTGCCAAACTGTTTTCTCTCCTTCCATGAATCCTGCACATAGTTCCTGAACCTGTCGAAGTGGGACTCAAAGGATACCAGTTTTCCCAGGGATCCGCTGTTGATCACCTTTTTAACAGTAAGGAAATCACCATCCCACCGCCTGTTTTGAAATACAGAAACCATCAGTCCCTTCCGTGTGGCCAGTTCAATGATCTCATCTGCCTGCTCCGTTGTGAGGGTAAACGGCTTCTCCACGACAACATGTTTCCCTGTTTTCAACGCACGCATGGTCATCTCATGATGGAGGTGATCGGGGGTATTGACGACGACCAGTTCGATCTCCCTGTCGCGCAGAATCTCTCCGTAAGTTTTGGTCGCCAAAGCATCCGGATACTTTCCTGCTGCGTTGTTTTTGCTTCTTTCCAGTATCCTGGTGATTCTGAATCCATGGTGTGAGCCAAGCAGTGGTCCGTGGAAAACCATTCCTGACATCCCGTAGGAAGCCATGGCCGTATTGATTGGTTTCATAATGTCGCTATTTATCTTCCTAAAAGTACAAAATTCATTACTTTTACGGTATCGCTGATAAACATTAATCAAGACAATGTCCATATTTTACCGGCAATTAAAGTCCATGGGTACACGGCTTGAGTTCGTTATTCCGGCACTCGAAGAGTCTGCCGGGCTGACACTCATTCGTGCAATAAAGGACGCTTTGGATGAGTTGGTAAGTCACATTTCCTGTTATGACCGGGATTCAGTGATCAGCCGCATTAACAGGGATGCCGGGGACAGAGAGATAGAGGTTACAGGGCACCTGTATAATCTTCTTGCTGAAGGAGTCAGGTATCATGCGCTGACCAGCGGCTATTATGACTTCACCCTTGGGGGTTGGACCAGCAGGCCGGATCTGATTAAAGATACAGGAACGCGTTTTGCGGCGCTGACCAGCATTCCGTTTTCGGAGAGAATCAGCCTTAAGGACCATGCGGTACGATTTCAGCAGCGGGATGTGAGGATAGACCCGGGAGGCATTGGAAAAGGTATGGCCATGAAGATCATTGAAAAGATGGTGCGAGATGCAGGAATTAGCCGTGCTTTTATTAGTTTTGGAGGCAGTTGTGTGACAGGCATTGGTCAGCATCCGTACGGTGATGAATGGAAAGTGGGGATTCCGCATCCTGAAAAGGAGGGACCAATCCTTGCCGAAGTTGGTTTGTATGACCGGACGCTTTCGATTTCCGGTAATTCGAAAAACAACAGAAGGAAATTCGGAGACCAGGGACATATTCTGAATCCGCATACCGGAACGTTTTTTGTTGGCCAGGGTTTGCTCGCAGTCGTTGCTGAGGATCCGGTTTGTGCGGAGGTGTTGTCTACTGCACTGATCGCAGCAGGACCGGAGAATGAGCAACAGATCCTGGACCATTTTCCGGATATAACGGTACACCGGTTAAGTAACGAACAAAAAAATTAATGAGAAGATGTACATGAGAACCGACAGAAGGGATTTTATCAAGACATTCGGCATGTTGGCAGGATCAGGGCTGATGGTATCGGGCATGCCATGGATGCAGGACCTGATGGGGCAGGAGTCGGCGAGGCCTGTGAAGTTGGGAATTATCGGAGTGGGCTCCAGGGGACTTTACCTGTTGAATATCCTGCGAACGATCCCTGATGCTGCCATTGTGGCCTATTGTGATAATTATGAACCGCATTATGAGCGTACCCGGGAGATGATCGGCGCTTTTGCGCGTGGTTATTATGATTACAGGGTTATGCTGGAGAAAGAGGAGTTGGATGCGGTGGTGATCGCTACCCCGCTGAACGAGCATTCAGCCATAACCATCGACGCCCTGAATGCAGGATTGCATGTGTTCTGTGAGAAAGCCATGGCGCAGACCTACGGGGAATGTGCTGCGATGGTGGAGGCGCAGCGGCTGAACGACAGGATCCTTCATATCGGGCACCAGCGGTTGTTCAATATCAGGTACCAGCAGGCACTGAAGGATATCAAAAACGGTCTGATCGGACCGGTAACACAGATCAGGGCATACTGGCACAGGAACAACGACTGGCGGCGACCTGTGCCTTCACCCGAACTTGAACGGAAGATTAACTGGCGCCTTTATGATGCGTATTCCCTGGGACTGATGACCGAACTTGCCAGTCACCAGGTGCAGGTGGCCAACTGGATCCTGAATGAGCGGCCCGAATGTGTCTGGGGGGCAGGTAGTATCAACCACTGGAAAGATGGCCGGGAGGTCTACGACAATGTTAACCTGGTCTATAAATACCCCGGAGGAACACACCTGGTGTATGATTCTATGACGAGTAATAAGAAATATGGACTCGAAGAGCAGATTCTTGGTCCGCTGGGTACCATGGAACTGGAGGCGGGAGTCCGGTATGAGGAATTCCCGAAACCGGCTTCCGGACTGTTACAGCTGATTAACCACCTGGAACATAAGGTTTTTGATGTGGTACCGATCGGTGGACCGAGCTGGGTGCCGGATGACCCTTCCGAGGACAGGGGTGAATATATTATTGATGAGGTGCTTGAATCTGATGGCTCCATCATGCAGATGGAGGCTTTTGTTGCCAATGTGCGGGCCGGCAGGGTGGAGAAATGGATTACCAGGGAGGGTTACCATGCAAGCATTGCAGCCATCATGGGACATGAGGCTATGAAGAGGAATGAACTGGTTTTCTGGCCGGAAGATTTAATGATCTATTAACGAACAAGACAATGAAGCAAACTGTTATAACACCTGTACAGAAGAGACGGGAATTGTTTTTCCTGTTGTTCAGTGCCATTGCGGCCTTTGTGCTCAATATTGTCGGTATCTTGAAATTTGATACGCCGGCAGTAGAGCTTGTAACGCAACTGCCACTGGTGATTTTACTGACACTCATTATTTACGTTGTTATTGCTATACTGAGAATTATTGGATACCTGTTATTTAAACTATTTATACATCTAAAA
>JAGYMF010000022.1 GCA_018400695.1 Bacteroidales bacterium
TCCTCTTTTCGGTTTCTGTAGATGCAGTTTTTGCTGGTGCAGGCGTGACACGTATTATTTCTGTACTTCACATTTCTGCCAATGCCAATGATGCCGCTGACCGATTTTGCGGGTGTCATCAGCGCATTTTCCGTAAGCGAGACACCACAGAAATTGTCCGGAAAGAACCGGAACAGCTTGTGCTGCTCCTGCACGTTCCATTCGCAATAGCCCGGGCTGTAACGGTTGGTAATTTTCAGTCCCTGCTGGAGGAAGGTGTCCGAGATCCTTTGTTGTATAACATTCATGGCCTCTTCTGCAAGCACAGAGCCGACAATATCGGCTACGTACCCCTTGATGTGGTCGCCTGTTTCGAACAGCATTTTTATCCGCCTGCTGATGGATGATCCGGCTGTGCATATGAAAATCGCAGCCTTCTCAGCCCCTGCAAGATCTTTCACAACCCGCTCCCCGGCAAAGAAGGTTTCGCCCCCAGCTTCAATGGACGCGGAAGATTGATTGAGAAGCAGGTGTTCTGCGATGCAATAACCACCGCAGATATCCTGATATTGGGATACCCTTGCAATCTCCTCTTCCACGATCCCCCGGTATGGTTCAGGCACAGGTTGCTCGTCCATACGCATAAGCCGGAAGACCGTTTGTGGCTGTATCTGTACCTCACCGGGGGAAAGTGTATATTGAATGATGCTCATTGTTACCGGGATTATGGGCCAAATATACTAAAAAATAGTGCCGTGTAGTATTGAAAGCCTTTGTTATCAGGACCCGGAACAACTGTTCCGTAGCGTTATTAACAATTGTTCATAACCTGTGTTTATTTATTGTTGATAGTGAACGGATTGAATAGTTGACAACGATCTGTTAAAGGAATATATTTGGTTTACCAAGTGAGAGAAAGAAGGCTTCTCAGTTGATCGTTCCGGGGCGAGAACCAGGTCAGACGGCCACAGGCGATTAAACCGGCCGAAGTAGCAGGCAACTGTGAAACGGAGATCAGGCGAGACAATACGTGCAGTGGTTTTGCTGCTGCATTCAGCCTGACAGATCAAGCAATTGGTCGGTCTTAAAAAGGTTGGACTGCTGAAAGAAGAGCTGTAAAGAATCCTCCGGGTTCCGTAAAGCTTTTCACATTGTCTGAAGGCAGATCGTAAGACCTGCTTCAGTCAATGATCGGACAGTGTGTCCGGGAAGTCAGGATTAATTTTCTGGCGAATGGACGGCCTTTCGGCATCGCTCCACGGAGCATAGCCGGTAGGTCAGGGTTTGAAACGCGGTCCCAATGGGGCAATGGAGCAAACCAGCCGACAACCGTAACTTGGCACTGTATGGTGGCTATGGGTCTCATGCAGTGAAATGGGGATAAATGACAATTTATCCCCATTTGCGTTTTATACAGTCATCACTTCTTATATTATTCGCAGCGGCAGTTCTGCCAGCCTTCAGCCGCGAGTACCGTTCATCATCCATACCTGCATTCAAACCTGCCTTCAGCAGGGAAAACCTTATACATTTTTTTACCGATTTCTGTCTTGCAGCTGACAATGTATACCGTTCGGTAATCTGCAATACCGGTCAGGTTTGCCTTCAGCGGAATTTATCGTGAAGGGAGATGGTGTCTGACAAGCTTTTTCAACATTTACAGTGTGCAGGGGTTTGTTGACCCCCACGATAGGGATTCTATTCTTTTTTTTGATGTTGGAACTTCAGTGAACGGTCGTGATGGACAGTATTAACGTGCTGCCAGTTCCTGTCAATGGCATTGCTGCTTACCTCCGGGAGGTTGTCAGCCGCTATCTGGCTGTAAGCTGAATATAATAGCAAAACTGGGGCTTAAGTCTTTTCTTGTTCTTGCAAAACACCTGAGATCACGTATTTGTGCTTTTTCAGAATTCCTGGCATGAAGTTGCCGGCAGGCGCATGGAGGCGTGATTTGTGATAACATTTAACTAATTGTTCAACTAAAATTTCTTTTATGAAAAGAATTATTTTTTTCTCGTTGTTTTTGGCGTTGAGCTTTGCGACCGTCCTTGCACAGGTTACGGTGTCGGGATTGGTAACAGGCGCTGAAGACAAAATGCCCTTGCCCGGAGTATCTGTCCTGGTAAAGGGGACGCAGACAGGGACAATAACCGATATTAACGGCTATTATGAGATCGCGGTGCCTGCAGAGGATGCAACGCTGGTATTCAGCTTTATTGGCATGGATACGCGGGAGGTTGCTGTTGGGGGGCGAACGGTGATTGATGTAGAGATGGTCTCCGAGTTTTTGAACCTTGATGAAGTGGTTGTCACCGCGGTGGGGATCACGCGAAGTGAAAAGTCTTTGGGATACAAGGTATCGACAGTCGATAATGAAGAGCTGAATTCCGTCAGGGAAAGCAGTGTTATCAATAGTCTGTCGGGGAAAGTGTCTGGCGTCAGGATCAATCAGCAATCGGGTACCGTCGGTGGATCTTCCAAGATCATCATCCGTGGTGCCAACTCTCTGGGCGGTAACAATCAGCCCATCTTTGTGGTCGATGGAATGCCCATTGACAATTCCTTTTTTGAGGCCGATAATATTGAAGGAACTGCAAGCAGTATTACCGGGAATGTGGATGTGGGAAACCGTGCATCTGACATCAGTCCGGATGATATTGCATCTGTTTCTGTACTGAAAGGTGCTGCTGCAACTGCATTGTATGGTGCCAGGGCGAAAAATGGCGCGATCATCATTACGACCAAGAAAGGGAAAAAGGGGCGCACGGAGGTGCAGGTAAACAGCTCGTTCCGATGGGATACACCCCTGAAGCTTCCTGAATTTCAGAATGATTATGCGCAGGGAAGTTATGGGAATTACGACCTGAAATTCCTGAATGGCTGGGGGCCCAGGATCAGTGAAGTGCAGGATCAGCAATTTATTGATTTCAAGGGTGACAATGTTACATTGCAGGCGTATCCTGATAATGTGCGTGATTTTTACCAGACCGGGTTAACGGCGTTGAATTCGATTGGGATATCGGGAGGTGATGAAAAATCTGATTTCCGGATGGGGTATTCCAACAATACGCAGAACGGTATTGTACCGCAATCTCAGTACAGAAAAAACAGCGTTACCCTGAATGCGGGAAGGCGATTTAACGACAAGCTGACAGCGAGGGCGTCCCTGAATTATATCAAGACCACCTCTGAAGGAAGGCCTGCACAGGGCAGTAACAATATGAATATTCTTGCATCAAAGATTAATGGATTGCCAAGAACGGTGAGCATTGAGGATGTCAGGAACAATTACGTGGATGAATTTGGCGATCAGATTGCACTGGATGGTGACAAGTCAGTGAACAACCCTTTCTGGATCATCAACAACAACAAGTTTACCAATGACCTGGAACGAATGATCGGAAGTGTTAACATATCCTATCAACTGGCTCCCTGGCTGGAAATATCCAACCGTGCAGGTACCGATTTTTACAATGAATACCGCCGGCAGGTGGTCAAGAAGGGAACGCTGGGACGTATGGACGGAAGTTTTACCACTTTTAACCTGTACAACCGGGTGTTCAATAACGACCTGATGGCGACTGCGAATTTCAATCCAACAGATGACCTTGAGATTAAGGTCATTGCCGGTCATAATATTTTTGAGCAGGAGATGCGTAGAACCATCGTTACCGGAACGGATCTTGTAATGGATGACCTTTATCGTTTTGGGAATGCGAAATCGACCTCGCCCGACAACTATTATTCACTTAAAAGGCTGATGGGTGTATATGGAGATATCGGGTTTGCTTATAAGAACTATCTTTTCCTCAATGTGACAGGAAGAAATGACTGGAGCTCAACACTCCCGGTTGAAAACAACTCATACTTCTATCCATCGGTGAGCAGCAGCTTGCTTTTCACAGAGTTTATCCCGAAAAATCCGGTTCTGAGCTTTGGGAAACTGCGGTTGAGCTGGGCCAATGTCGGTTCTGATGAGCAGCCTTACCAGCTTGACTTTCAGTATTTGGCGGCGAATACTTATTATTCGCAATTCAGTCTGAGTGGTAATTTCCCGCATGGTGGAGTCGTTGGTGTTACAGGTCCGCGCATTTACCCGACAGCTGACCTGGAACCTCAGAATGCATCCACGGTTGAAGTAGGAACAGACCTGCGTTTCTTCAATAACAGGATTGGGATTGATTTTACTTATTATAATACGCAGACTACCAACCAGATCATTTCTATTGACATACCCCTTTCTACTGGCTATTTCAGCCGGAATGTCAACGTTGGTGCTGTTTCGAATGTTGGGTTCGAGACAGATCTTCACCTGGCAGTAATCAGGCAATCGGGTGGTGTGAACTGGAATATTGATATCAATTATAACAAGAACACCCAGAAGGTGGAGGAGCTCTCCGAAGGACTTACGGAATATCAGCTGACCGCGGGCTGGAGCGGACTGCAGATCAAGGCGGCTCCTGGTGAAGAGTTCGGTCTGTATGGCACAGGCTGGAAAAGGAATGACAACGGGGATATCATCATCAACCCAAATACCGGGCTTCGTGAAATTGCTCCTGGTAAACGGTTTGGCGATATCTATCCTGACTGGATCATGGGGATCAACAATACCTTTTCCTATAAGGGTGTCGACCTGAATTTCCTGGTTGATATCAGGCAGGGTGGTGTATTCTATTCCGGAACAGTGGGAACAATGCGGTCCTCGGGTCTTGCAGTGGAGACTGCTGAGAACAGGGGACAATCCTTTATCGATGAAGGGGTACTGGATATGGGTGATGGAAACTATATTCCCAATGATGTTCCTGTTCAGAGCATGCAGGATTTCTGGGCGCATTACAGTGCGATCAGTAATACGGAAGGAAATGTTTTTGATGCCTCCTATGCTAAACTGCGGGAGATCAGGTTATCCTATAACCTGCCAAAGAATATTCTTGACAATACATTTATTTCAGGATTAAGGGTGGGTGTTGAGGCCCGGAATCTCTGGATCATTAAAGATTATGTTCCCCACGTGGATCCGGAACTGAACTTCTTCGGTCCGGCAACTGTCGGAGAGGGTGTTGAGTTTAACAGCATCCCATCTGTTCGGAGTTTTGGAGCGAACCTGATGTTAACATTTTAAGTAAAAAAGTTATGAAAAAATTAATCATATTCACATTGATCATTTCGATGTTTGCCACATCCTGCGAATCATGGCTGGATGTCAATACAAACCCGAATAAATCTACAACGGCAGCACCCGACGATCTGTTTGCATATGCAGCCGTATCTTATGGAGCAAACCGTGTCGGGGGTGACAGTTACATGCCCATCGGTTTTATGAACCAGTCGATCGCCACTGGCGGTTCTTTTGGCTGGGGATATGCCGAGGACAGGTACGATGTAAGTCCTTACTCTCTTGGTAATACATGGAAAATGTATTACTCTTCCAGTGGAAACAATCTCAATCTCGCAATTGATATTGCTGAAAGTGCTGAGCCTGCAGCGAACAATGTGGCAGCGCAGGCAAAGATTCTCCTGGCAGAAATGATGTATGAATGCACCATGATCTATGGGGATATTCCCTATTCCCAGGCATGGAACTCTTCATATGCCTATCCTGAATTCGATGCGCAGGAAGATGTCCTGAAGGGTTTGATCGCTGATATTGATTCAGCCCTGGAGCAGATCGATGTGGTCGATCCGATAAGGATCATCGAGAGTGATCCGTTCTATCAAGGTGATATGGATAAGTGGATCAAACTGGCCAATTCCTTGAAGTTGAGGATCTACATGACGATGTTTGACCAGGATCCTTCTGTTGCTGATGAGATCGCTGCCCTGATGAATGAGGAGTTGATTGCTTCAGCAGATGACAATTTTCTTTTTCCGTTTTTCGATTCGCCAGAGAATGAGAACATAAAATTTAAGCTGTTTGACAAGTATGCCAATGGGAGCAACATCTGGATTTTTGCCAATACGAATGTGTTTGATTTCATGCAGGCTTACGACGATCCGAGGATACCGGTCTATTTTGATGAAGGTCCTGAAGCAGCAGCGGGTGAATACAAGGCGATCGAGACGGCTACAGAAGCGGATGCTACCATCAGTACCATCAGCATGTATCTGTACAGGCCCGATGCACCTGAAGTGATATACAGCTATTCTGAATTGCTCTTCTTTATGGCCGAGATCTATACAAGGGGCATTGGTGTTCCTGTTGACCTGACTACGGCGGCAGATTATTTTGAGCAGGCTGTGGAAGAGGCGATGCTTTTCTATGAAGTGCCGCAGGCGGATATTGATGGTTTCCTGGCGAATGACCTGCCGGACATATCCGGCATGACAGCTGAGGATGCCCGCTATGAGATTCATGTCCAGCAATGGATAGATTTAATGGACAGGCCGTTGGAAGGATGGGTGCAATCGAGGAGATCCGGTGACGAAGGACAGGAAGTGCCAAACCTGCAATTGCCCAATGGAGCTCCGGCAGGAGGGATTATGCGTCGCTGGCCATACCCTGATGATGAGCTGACAGGCAATATCAATGCTCCGCAGGAGCTGCCCAAGATCTATGACAAGCTTTGGTTCGATAAATAAAAAAACGTGTATTATGAAAAATATAATGAAGATAATGATACTGCTGGCCCTTGGTTTCGCTTTCGGTTGCGAGTCCTATTTTCCGGCAGAACCCAATTTCGAAAACACCTATCCGGCCTACGTGGAGTTTGAGAATACTGCTGAAAAAACGGTGCCGGAGGGTGGAACGATCAATGTCGTGCTGACATCCAGAAGTGTGGTTTACAAGGCGTATAATGTTTCCTATGAGATCACTGGCGATTATACGGCCAGCGGCAGTGTAGAAGTTCCCGGAGGTGTGAACAGTGTTGATGTTGCCCTTCCGGTTGAGGCAGGGATCGTTACCGACGAACCTTTGTCGGCTACAGTCACCCTTACGGATGTTTCTGGGGATATGGCGCTTGGAAGAAATGGAATGAATACGGCAGTTGAGGTGTCGATCACCAGGTTCATTCCCTTTGATGCTGACGATTATGCCATCACCTTTAGCTGTAATGAGCCGGGATATGGCGATTATCCCTGCGATTTTGTGAAAACCGATGATCCGAATGTGCTGACAAATACCAATTTTTGGGATTCCGGTTGGAGCATTGACTATACCTTCAGCGGGGATTTTGACCAGTCCGTCACTATTGAGCCGCAGGTTCGGATGTCAGGCGATACTCCTTTGACGGTTAGTGGATCAGGAACCTATGATGGTGTAACAAAGCTGATTGTGGTTGATTATACTGTTGTGGATGATGCAGGAGGTGTATGGGATGACAATACCCATACTTTTACTGTGCCGGTTTAAGCAGTGTCTGTACTTTATTATCCAATCACGCTGACGCTATTGACAGACTCGAAGCAGCCAGAACAGCAAATAAAAACAGGGTGTTTCTTACGTAGAAACACCCTGTTTTTTTGATTGAAATTTTTTCCGTCAGAGCAGGACCTGATTTGTGGCGTGCAGGCCTGGGCCTATACTTCGCTTCCGAATTGTAATGCGTTGAAAACCTGATTTTTGTAATTCCTTCCGATCCGCACTTTCGCATTTTCCAGTTCGATCGTAGTCGCATTGAATGCCCTGATGCGGGGAATAGAGACAATGTAGGATTTGTGTACCCTGATGAACTGCTCGGAAGGCAGTTTGTTTTCGATGGACTGGAGACTGCTCTTTACAACAACCCGGCTCGTATCAGTATGGATCCGGATATATTCGTTCAGTCCCTCGATAAACAGAATCTCTTTCAGGTAGATTTTGATGATCTTTTTGTTTTCCTTTACATAGATGAACGCATTTTGATCCATCCCGGATTCTTTCTCCAGGCTGACATCCTTGTGGGTGCGTGTGGCAAAGTATTTATTGACCGCCTTAAAGAACCGTTCAAATGTGACCGGCTTCATCAGGTAATCCACCACATCCAGCTCAAAACCTTCGATGGCATACTGACTATAGGCAGTGGTAATAATAACTTTTGGGGGATTCTTCAGGGTTTTCAGAAATTCGAGACCGGTAATCTGAGGCATTTTTATATCCAGGAACATAAGGTCTACATGATTGTTCCGGAGGATCTCGATAGCCTCCATGGCATTTTCACATTCGCCAGCAACCTCAATATTTTCCAGCTTACCGATATGTCCCCGAATCAGTTCACGCGCCAGTGGTTCGTCATCTATGATGATGCATTTTGTCTTCATGAGGTTTTTGTTAATTGAGGTATAAAGATAGAATAACCTCAGATCTATTCAAGTTCTGTCCAACATATGAAAAATTCTTTAGCTGTAATAAACAAATCAGTTAAGAACCACGAAGTGTCTGTAAAGAGCAGAAAAAAATCATTGAATGACGTTTACCGGTAGTACAGAGCGGTTAGACCTGCAGGAACATACCTGTCTTGATATTAAATGCAAATTTTGCTGACAATGATTATTATTGTAAGATAGTAATTGCATTCGTTCATGTTGTTTTACAGACCATTGACAATTATATATGGGCAAGTTTTCCGAATCGGTCATTTTTTCTGACAGGACTGTCTTTCGGATCGGAAGGCATCTTTTTCTGTTCGTGGGGATGAACCTACTTTTTACCTGGGTTCTGATGATGCGTGGCGATAACGCGGGTTCCCTGGGGGATGCCATGCAAAATGTTTTTATCAATTCCATCTTCTTTTTCGGCTATGCCTATGTTACAGCTTACCTGCTTGTTCCCCGCTTCTTGACAAAGGGTCGGTACCTGTTGTTTGCACTCCTCTTTTTCCTTGTAGGGATCACGATCTCATGGTTGAAGTTTATTTTTTCCGATTATGTGTTTTTTACAGCCATCGGGGGAGATTTTGCAATGCGCATCAAAAGCCCGGATCTTTCTCAAATAGTGGTTAACACCAAGGACATGACCTTTATTGTAGCGTTGTTCCTGATTGTAAAGTTTGCCAGAGACAGTTACAGGGTCAGGACCAGGCTGGCCCATTTGCAGGATGATCAGATACGTTCAGAGATCCGACTCCTGCGAAACCAGCTTGATCCGCATGTGGTCTTTAATAACCTGAATAACCTGTATACCCTGGGAGTGAATCATTCACCAGAAGTGTTTGTGAACCTTGGCCGTTTGAGATCAGTGCTCGCCTACTATTTTGTAGATGGAAGTAAAAGTAAAGTGAAGTTCAGCAGGGAGCTGCAGGCTATCGGGGATTTTTTAGACCTGGAGAAACTGAGGTATGGCGAACGGCTTGCCATTACATATAAGGTGCATGGGGATCCTGGAAACAGGGAGATTGCCCCGCTGGTGCTCTTTCCTTTCGTGGAAAAATGTATAAAGCACGGATCCAGTCAGGAATCCGGAGAATCGTGGATAAAGATCGCTGTTATTTTCGGACCTGGTTCTGTCGATTTTAGTGCGGCCAATAGTGTGCCGGAAAAAACCGCAATGACGCATCCTGCGGATCCGGTTAAGATTTCAGCTTCTCCGGTGAAAAAGCTGGAGTTATTCTATGCAGGTAAATATACTCTGAAGACAAAATCGGAGAGTGACAGGTATTGTGTTGATCTAAAACTAATCATCTGAGGTGGGACAGCTATTTGAAAAGATGCTTGAAAGGCGGTATATGCGCCACGGCCTGTTTTGGCTGGGGTGGGTGATCGGATTTACATTCATAAAAAGTTTCGGATCCGGAATGACAGCCTATGCCGGTTGGTTGGTCTACTATGTCATCACCCTGCCTGTGTTTATGACCCATACATACCTGGTGATGTATTGGGCTGTCCCCCGCTTCTTGTCAGGTTTAAAGATCATCTTGTTTGTGGTATTTTTTGGTCTTATGATGTACTTCTTTTCACTCTGTGAAACGCTCATAACAAGCAACGTTTTGACAGAATTATTTCCTGGGGTGTTCACAGAGAACCTCAACTACAGGGACCCTTTGAATGTTATGATCAGCGGAATAGGCAACCTCTATATCATCCTGGTGTTTGCTGCTGCAAAGCTGATCAGGTCCTGGTTCATTGCCGATCAGCGGGAAAAGCAGATCCTGAAGCATTCACTTCTCGTTGAACGGGCAGATGCCAATGCGGGTATCCAGCCTGAAATGTTGCTGTTTTCAATTGCATCCATTGAGCAAATGGGACCCGGGAGACATGAAGATGTGCCTTCAGCCATTGCACAGTTATCAGAATTGCTGAATTCAGTAATGCGGGCACACAGACAGCATGCCATCAGGTTGAATGAAGAGTTAAGGAATGTGCGGAATCTGATTCGTTTATACAGCGTCCTTTTCCTGAAAGAGATGCCGGAAGTGAAGATCGAGCAGCGGATTCTTCCGGACTCCCTGTTTCCTGCTTTTATGCTCTTCTCTCCGCTCGAAATATTAATCCGCCGTTATCAATGGGATGCAGAGGACCGGCTTCATGTGTTGATCATAAGCAGGCAGTCTTTAGAGATATCGTGGGACGAGAAGATCCCGGGAAGAGCGCATCCTGATATTCCCGGGATGAAGGCGGAACTGGACCGACTCTACCCCGGACGTTACCGGGTCAGCACTGCCACTGCTTCCGGTGGTCAGCGACTTGTGATTGATGAGATCACCTAATGAAGGGCTGAAAACCATTGACTGACGAAACCGGTCTGACTGGTTACACTTCCGTGTTGCTAACAGAATATCTTTTGATGCATCTGTTTCCATGCATACATTTACAGTGACTCTCAAAAACTTGCCGTTTGTTTCTTAAAAGTTTAGGTTAATATATGACTTTGCGGAACGGCAAGTTTTTTTTCTTCAGATTGTAATCCTGTATTTCCAGCTTCCATTCTTGCATTTCCAACTTCTACTGTCCGGTAATCAGGGTCATCTGCTTTAAAATAGCTGTTAAAATCCATTTAACGTCTGTGAACGACAGAGAAACATCGGTATAACATATTGAAAAACAAATTAATACAAATGTTTACGATATCGTACAGTCCGTACAATGATGTACATTTCCGGTCAATTTTAACACAAATTTAAAATATGTAAAAAAATGTAACATACTGAAAAACAACAATATAAAAGTTTTGGCACAAAATATGAAATTTAGCAAGCAGATTTGAACGTTAGTTTACACAGGTTTAACGAACACGACCAACAATGTATACACAACAGAGCCATATCGCACTGCAGCAGGAACAGAAATCCGGAGTTTTTCGGGACCTGGAGTTGTTCAAGACTTTGCTTCAACCCCACTTTCTTTTTAATTCGCTGAATAACCTGTATGCGTTGGCCGTTAAACGATCTGATCAGACTACAGAAGCTATTGCCGGATTGTCGGATCTTCTTGCCAAGGTTGTGAATTGCTCACGCCAGGAGTATATCTCGCTGGATCAGGAGGTGGGACTGATAAAGGATTATATAAGACTGGAGCGTATCTGGTTGCAGGATTCCGGTTTCGTTTATGACATCCAGGTATCCGGAAACGCGGAAGAGATACAGATCCCTCCCCTTGTGCTGTATACTTTCATTGAGAATTGCTTCAAGCATGGAATCAGGAAGTGTAAAGGAGACGGATGGTTGGCGGTAAAGATAGAGGTAAAGGAGGGAGGTCTTTTGTTCAAGGCTAAGAATTGCGTACCTGCCTGTCATGATGAAGCGTCGGGTTTCCGGACAACAAATGCCGGATTGGGTATCCTTGCTGTACGAGAGCTGCTGGATAAGAAATGTGCCGGAAAATATGATCTGAAAGCCGGTTGTAACGGAAAGACCTACCAGGTTGAACTACGGATAGATTGCAAATAATTAGGGATAACACCACAATATGATTTATAAACACCAAATATTCAATGCTATGAAAACAACAGTCAGATTTATTACGAAAACTACAGCCGTCGCTGTGATGCTTATGATTACCAGCCTTTCACTTTTAGCCGAAGCTGAAATGGAACCAGTCTTTGCCGAAGGTACTACCGTATCGCCTGCAGGCGATTATGTTGTCAATACTACTGATGAGGTGTACTATTTCCAGGGAAAGGAGTATGAAGTGTATGATGTTACATACGAAGACTCTTTTATGGATATGAAAATTGCTGTGAACCTTGCACCAGATTGCAAATCGTATATTGCCTATACAGATAATTTCACCGTTTTTTACAGCTGTGATGAAAATGGATTCGGAGTACGCAAGATCTTATTTTCCAACAATAAAACACGTGAGGGATTTGATACTGCAAAATACAATGACCAGGTCGTTCTGAAGAAGCGGCAAATTCTTTCAAAGAAGAAAGCCATTGAGCTGATCGCTTCAAACCTGCCTTCCATGCAGACTGCCCAGGTCTGGATAGCCGAATTGTAGCAGAAACGGTTGGTTAAAAAAGAGGCCGTCTCAAAATTTTGAGACGGCCTTTTTTGAACGATGTTCAGTTCATCCTGTTTTAGTACCACTACAATTTATCAGAACCTCTCTGGTAGCTTCTTCATTCAAACTGGTAGGATAGCCCGAAATTGAGCAACCCTTTATAACCGAAGCCTGCCTCCATGAACCCTCCGAATTTCCTTCCGATTCTCAGACCGATTGCGGTGACCTGTATGGCGAGGTGGCCTGACCTGTTGATTTCGGACTCCCCCGAACCTGACACAAAGCCCTCTTCTGCTGTAAATGTATATCCCAGTCCGAGCCCGGAATACATCTGAAGCCGGTTCCTTTTTATCCACCTGAGATCGGACTCTCCGGCAAAAGTTGTGTGCCTGGTATGGAATGTTCCATATGTTGTTCCATTGCTGAGCAGGTCGCCCGTTACATTGTCGATCCCCACAGTACCTCCCAAATGCAGCCTGTAAGTCACCGGCCGCTTATAGGTGAGAAACAGGGCGCCTGAATAGTCGTAGTTCTCTTTTTCATACGTTCCAAAGGAGAACACGGTCGTCAATACGTCTTTTAACACATCCGCAACCTGGTCGGTCGTTACAAAACCATATGATCCAGTGATATCATGGTGCAGGTATTGACCCCGTGAGAGCATGATGCTGAATGAAAACAAAAAGATGAGCAGGTACTTTTTTGACATTTTATTCAGATTTGTGCATGGTGGAACCGGTATTTTCATGATCTTTGAATTTGGCGTTTAAAATAGGAAATTCATGCTATATATTCAAGTGTTTGAATGCTTCAGATGTGTTCCAGGACTTAAATATACCTGGAAAGTGGTCTGGATCATGTGAAGCCCTTACAATAAATATCTATTCTTATGAGAACAATCGGTAATATCCTCTGGCATTTCCCGTTTTTTGGTTTCGTGGATGCTTTCGTCGCATTCCTGTTTGGCGGGTTTCTTGTAATTACGATTGCAGGTGCTCCCCTGGGACTCGGGCTGATTGAGTTATCCAAATTCCTGCTGACACCCTTTTCCAGCAGGATGGTGGATGTACGGGAGACCGGGATCAAACAAAATGAGCTCTGGAACGCCTTCGGGGTCTTTGTCAGAATCCTCTATTTCCCTGTTGGACTGATCCTGGCTGTTGTTACGCTTATCCAGGCTGTTGGTCTTCTTATCTCCGTTGTAGGGATACCGGTAGCACTGGTGCTCCTGAAATCACTCGGAACCATTTTTAATCCTGTGAATAAGAAGTGCGTACCGGCTGCCTGAATTTCAAATTCAAACAAAATTTGTTTTATTTGTTAAAGTATGTAATTTAGCGGATTAAAATAGTTTAAATATGCAATTAATTATTCCGACAAATTACAAATCTCATCTATCGTTAAAGGAGACCGAGCGGGCCATTAAAATGATCAAGGATTTTTTTGAATCCAACCTTGCTGCGGAGCTTAAACTGAGGAGGGTAACCGCACCATTGTTTGTTCAGAAGGGTACAGGGATCAACGATGACCTGAATGGTGTTGAACGGCCGGTGAGCTTTCCGGTGAAGGACATGGATGGTATCACTGCCGAGATTGTTCATTCACTGGCTAAGTGGAAGCGGATGATGCTGGCGGATTATGAGATATCCAATGGATATGGGCTGTATACGGATATGAATGCATTGCGGCCGGATGAGGAGCTGGATAATCTGCATTCCATCTATGTGGATCAGTGGGATTGGGAAAAAATTGTCTCTGCGGAGCAGCGGAACCTGGACTATCTTAAAGATATTGTGCGCCGGATCTATTCGGTCATGAAGCGTACGGAGTTTGTTGTTTATGAGAACCATCCGGAGATCGTTCCTGAACTTCCCGAGGAGATAGCTTTCATCCATACAGAGGAGTTGGAACGGCTTTATCCCGCGCTCACTCCGAAGGAGCGGGAGGATAAGGTAGCACAGCAATACGGTGCAGTTTTCATTATCGGTATCGGCAGCAACCTGGCGTCGGGAAAGCCGCATGACGGGAGGGCACCTGATTATGATGACTGGTCGACAGATACTGTCAGTGGATATAAGGGCCTGAATGGTGATATCATTGTATGGAATGATGTGCTTGACAGGGCCTTTGAACTTTCATCCATGGGGGTCAGGGTAGACCGGGAGGCGATGCTGCGTCAGCTGAAGATTCAGGACAAGGAGGACAGGAAAACACTTTTGTTTCATAAAAGACTTTTGGCGGGTGAATTCCCCGAATCCATCGGTGGAGGCATCGGTCAGTCCAGGTTGTGCATGTATTTCCTGAGGAAGGCGCATATCGGTGAGGTTCAGGCCAGTTTGTGGCCAGGTCAGATGGTGGATCACTGCAGGAAAAGCGGGATTATCCTGATGTGATAAAATATCCGTGTCAACTATTTTTGATCGGGATATTTGAACACCCTGTAGGAACCGTACAAAAATACGATACCAAATACCAGGGAGAAAATCCCGATCACAACGCCAATGGCCTCCTGTCCCTGCAAGGGGTTGGCGAGTAAAAAAATACCGAAGAGCAGGAGCAGGGTATTTCTGATGAAACCAGGACTGGTAATCTTGCTCCGTATACGGATTAGTAGCCACAGGTTGATCAGCCCGCTGAGAAATGCGATGACACCAAGCAGGACAATGAAAACATTGGTCAGCAGGTTGGGAAAGAAAACGAACAGCAATCCCAATCCCGCACTGATAACCCCTTCAATGAGGAGTACCGATTGTGTTGTTTCACGCCTGTAATTGGCACTGAAAACCAGGATACCCCCGGCAACCAGCAGAATGATCCCAAGCAGCCTTGTTAGCACGATCAGTGTTATTTCCGGCCTGAGAAGGATAAATACTCCAATTCCGGAGTAGAGAATGCCTTGCAGCAGCATGAGCCACGGATTGGCTTTTAAGTATCTGTTCATGTTATTGTGATATTCGTTTTTTTAAAAAATATACAGTATAGGATGATTACAAATGTAAGCGGGAAGAGGGATTTCAGTGATCTTTTCCGGTTTCTTCATCCTCATCTTCAGTTTTTTCTTTCATCTGCATGGAAAGCTGATCCAGTTTTTCATGCAGCGCATTCAGATCGGCACTGTTCTTACCCATTTCAGAGGTTTGCATTTTAAACAGGACCTCTTTCATTTTCAGTAATTCAATATCCTTTCCCATAATTTCTATCTTGTGGGCGCTGTTTCGTTCACTCTTGTCGATATTTACTATGCAAAGGTGTGTGATATACTTTATGGCAAGAAGCAACACAAACCCCAGGAGGAAGAAGAACACAAAAGGATACCCACCAATGACTGAAAATCCTGCATTGGTGTTTAGTTTAATGGCAAACACCTCCCAGTTAAAGATGGCATAATAGGTCCAGATTGCCAGGTATAAAATGAGGATGATGTTGATGATTCTCAACAGATCAGATTTTTTCATCGGTTTGGCTTTTTGTATTGTTGATATCTATAAAATTTACACTGTCTGCATTGATCAGAGTGGTTTAAGAACCACTCTGTAATCATGCTTCTTCATCAGAAAGGTCCAGAATTTTCTGATCCAGCTCTTGCATCTCCTGCAACGTTGTTTTGATGGCTTTTCTGCGCAGGAGCGTATTCGGGACTTTATTGTCGTTGTTTTTCAGGATCAGGTAAAAGTTCATGCCAAGCTGGGCAGCTACCTTTTTTTTCTCCTCGTTAAGTTTTTTGATCTCTGTTCTGTCACGGTATTTTTCGGCCAGTTCCTGTGCCCTGTTTACAGCATCCTGGGTTAGCTCTTTACCCGATTGCAGCAGGTCACTCGTACTGTCTTTTATTTTACCGAAGATCGTTTCAGAGTAGGCGGAAATTTTTTCGCCCAGCTCACGGGCTTCGTCTCCAACTGCTTTTGCACCTTCATTGATGTTGTCTTTGGTCTCATCCCAGAAACCTGGTTCGTTTTTTTTCTTTTTGTCTTTTTCTGTTGTCATGATATATTGATTTATTGGTTAAAAATTATCCGGATTATTTTTCGTTCCGTCTTCTCTTGCCGACAAAGTAAAAAACGACGATAAGCAGCAGGCCGGTCAGAATGACCACGAGGGTTGTGATTCCTGCAGTTTTTGCTCTCTTTGCCCGTTTCTCTTCTGTTTCTGCTTTCTTTTCTGCCAGTGCCTGTCTCTCTTCAGCAATTTCAGACTTCAGTTCTTCGATCGATTTTCTGCGATCCGATATTTCCTGGTCCAGCTCTTCCAATAGCTGATTGTCGCTGAATCCGGTGATCGTTGTTGTTTTTTCAAGGCTGCTCTCCAGAAGTGCTGCTTCCTGTTGCGAAAGCGCTGACTCCTCTGTTTCGAGGGCCGATTTTTTTTCAAGGATCTCAACCAGGTCGTTTCCTGTCAGGAGCGACAACTCCTCGTCCACGTTTTTAAGATCTTCGTTGGCTTTGTCCCGCTGTGCTGTCAACGCAGACTGAATTGAATCCATTCTTGCAATTTCCGCATTCACATTTTCTTTTTCGTTGTTGAGGCGTTTCATTTCATCCTCAGCGAATTGTTTTATCGTTTTGTTTTCATCATACTCCTGTTCCATCGCTTCGCGGAGCCTGTTTTCCATGTTGTCCACGTCCTTTAACCATGCATTGATTGACTGAATGGAAGTTTCGGCATTATTAATTTTACTTCTCTCTTCCTGGATGCTGTTCTCAATATCACGAATCTTAAGATCATAGTCATCCAGTTCATTTTCATCTGCACCATCTTTCAGCTGACTGTTCTTCTCCCGCATGTATAGGTTTCTTTCATCTACAAGCAATTCCACCTTCTGATTCGCCAATTCAATCTTCTGCTTGTTCAGAACCAGTTCCTTCTGTTTTATCAGGCGCTGCTTCTCAATGTCCTCCAGGCGGTTGTCTATCTTAACGATTCCTGTAACAAGTTTTTCCCTGGCAGTGCCGAGCTGATCTGCAAGATGGTCTTCTTTCAGATCCAGGCTGGTTTTTTGCTCGTCCATCTCACGCATTTTCGTGGAGACTGCATGAATGCTATCCATCAGGAAATCAAGCTCCTGTTTCAAGTCAATTCTGACCTGATCCAGCGAATCTGCCTGCTTCCTGGTAATCGTTTCTGCAATATCTGCTTGTGCCTGATCCACTTTTTTGATTTCAGCATCCAACTCCTGCTTCGAGCTGAGTAATTTTTCCTGTGCAGACTTAAGGGAATCTTGTGTCTGTTTGAATTTGTCAAGCATATTTTCCATAGATGACTGCTCTTTATCGAGCGCCCTGGTCTGTTTATCCAGCAATTTCTGGACTTCCTGATTGCTGCCATCTCCGGAGCAACTAACAAGCATGAAAATGACAGTAATAAAGGCAATTCCAAAAACTTCTCTAAACAAGTGTAACCGTTTCATCATTTTTGATTTTTAGTGTTCTATAATTTGGTGTGTATGCGTGAAATAATTTAACCGGGGCTTCAGATTTGAAGATTGCTTTTCCTCGTTCAGAGATGAAAAGCCATGCTCTTACGTGTAACCGGTTTATGGGTGACAGTAACTGCTAACCTATGCGTTGAAAAAAATTGATCAGCAGTGCTGCTGTCACCTGTATCTGCTAAGTCTCAGGGTCTGTTGGTTCACTCTCCGGCGCACTGCCGAAGGTTTCAATTTCTGGTTGCTCTTTCAGCCTTTTCTCCAGTTTTTTGATTTGTACATTGCGCGACCTGATCTCCCAAAAAGTGAAAAGTATTGTGATGATCGCTCCGACAGCGAAAGTGAGAATAATGATTAGCGACAAGGATGCATGCAGATCAAACACCCATAGTTTAATATTGATCTTTTCTACATTCTGGACTGCGAAGATCACAATCAAAACTGTAGTGATAAGTATGAGAATATATCGCTTCAACATGTTATTAATATACAGCTTTTTTTGAGATATGCAAATAAAAATTCATCTATTGAATTTATGTGTCAGATAGAGAGGTAGTTAGAAAATCATTGTCTATTTGGTTACCACCCGGATCGACCCTGCTATAACCCCTGTTTTGCTGACAGTGGTATGGATGCTATATGTATGGCTCCCTTTGTTTTTGCACCGCAGAATTTTCTTTATTCAAGGATGGTGTATGCATAAGATGTTACCTGAATGCATTGAAATATACTGTAATCTGTCTATTGAATCATGTGAAGTGTGTTTCTTTTCGAATAAGTGTGATGGTATGTGATGGTTATTTGGTATTTTTATACGTACTTTAAATGGAGGTAGTATGGAGGAATCAAATGATTATCTTCCTGTTTACAAGAAGTTAACCGGGTTCTATAGTAGAAAGATTCAATTACAGGAGATTCGGCCAGGAGCGAGGATCGATTCGATCAATAAGCTGATGGACCGGCACGGGGTGTCGAGGGAGACGGCCAAATTGGTGTTGAAGAAGCTGGTGGAGAGCGGATTGGTAATGTCTGTACAGGGGAAGGGGACGTTTGTGAATTTTCACCGGGAGGTTCTCAAGGCATGGGGTGTTGTGATCCCATTCTTTTCGTCCAATGTGGAGCAGCTTATCGGAGAGTTGATAAAGCTGGCGGAGGCGACCGATTGCAGGCTGGACTATTACCTGCATTACAACAATCCGGAGGAGGAGATCAGGATTACCGGGAACCTGATACGGTCAGGATATGAAGCAGTGATCGTTATTCCGAATTATGACGAATCGAAGACTTCGGAGTATTACAGAAAGTTGGTGACAGGCAGGAGCAGGGTCATTCTTGCTGACAATA
>JAGYMF010000023.1 GCA_018400695.1 Bacteroidales bacterium
AGGATGCAACGAACGAGGCGATACGTGACTGGATCAATCACCCTGTGGATACCCATTATATTATCGGATCGGTGGTGGGACCGCATCCCTATCCCGATATGGTCACCCGATTCCAGTCTGTGATCAGTGAGGAGATGAAGGTCCAGCTTGCCGAAAAGACAGGAAGGGATTATCCGGATTACCTGATCGCCTGTGTGGGAGGTGGAAGCAACGCTGCCGGAGCGTATTATCACTATATGGATGATCCCCGGGTCCGTTTCATCTCTGCAGAAGCTGCAGGAAAGGGCGTTGCGTCAGGAGCTTCAGCAGCCACAACGGCCCTTGGTAGAGACGGAATCATTCATGGTAGCCGGACATTGTTGATGCAGGATGAAGATGGCCAGATTACCGAGCCCTATTCGATCAGTGCCGGGCTCGATTATCCGGGCGTAGGACCGATCCATGCCTGGTTGAATAAGAGCGGCAGAGCGGAGGTTGTCAATATTACCGACGATGAAGCCCTGAAGGCTGCTTTTCAGTTAACCAGGCTTGAGGGGATCATACCCGCCCTCGAATCTGCCCATGCCCTTGCAGCACTGGAAGGGCTGGAGGCAGGCAGAAATGATACTGTAGTTGTTAATCTCTCCGGCCGTGGAGACAAGGATATGGATGCATACTCCGCACACCTGTCCGGAAAAGCAAAATAAAACAGATTCATGAACAGGATAGACCAGTTATTTCAGCAGAAGAGAGAAGGAATTCTTTCCATTTACATGACAGCAGGTTTCCCGGAGTTGGACGATACCGTTGAGGTGATGAAGGCGGTGCAGGAAGGCGGTGCGGATATGATCGAGCTGGGAATGCCTTTTTCCGATCCCCTGGCCGATGGTGAGGTGATTCAACAGAGCAGTCAGACAGCCTTGCGAAACGGCATGAATATTCGCTACCTTTTTGAACAGATCAGGGGTATCAGGAAGCATCTTCATATACCGCTGGTGATGATGGGGTATCTCAATCCGGTGCTGCAGTTTGGTTTTGAAAGGTTTATAGAAAAATGTGCAGAAACAGGCATTGACGGATTGATTCTTCCTGATTTGCCGTTGGATGTATATGAGGAGGAGTACAGGACCATCGTGGAGCGGTCCGGCCTGAAATTCATTATGCTCATCACCCCGTATACATCCGAGGAGCGCATCCACCAGATCGCAAGGACCTCCGGGGGGTTCATGTATATGGTGGCCGATTCGTCCACGACTGGAGCGCGGAGTGGGATCAGCCATTCTCAGCTTGAATACTTTCGGAAGATCGAAGCGATGAACCTCAGCATACCACGGCTGATTGGTTTCGGGATCTCCAGTCATGAGACTTTCCTGAAGGCTTGTGAACACGCCAGCGGAGCGATCATCGGAAGCGCATTTATCAGGGCCATTGGTGATGACAATAAAGTCAGTGTTACAGAAAAGGCAAAAGCATTTGTGCAAGAAATACGCAGGGGGTCAGGGACGTCTGAAGGCATGCCAGCTCCATGAAGTTCGGAATAGCGGCCGGATAGTGTCAGGATATCAAATCCATGGTGTCTTCGATCACCTCTCTCAGGACCTGTTCTACAGTCATTCCCATCGCCCTGATTTGCTGAGGCACAATACTCTCTTTCGACATCCCGGGAATGGTGTTGAGTTCAAGGAAGTAAATCTGGTTGCCTCTTATAATAAAGTCGATCCGTACGAGTCCCTTGCAGTGCGTGTGGTCATAGATCTGCGAAGAGAGCTGCATGCATCGTCTGGCAGTGTCTTCGTCGATCATGGCCGGTGTAATCTCATCCGACATGCCTTCGTACTTGGCTTCATACGTGAAGAAGTCGGTTTTCGAGATAATCTCTGTTACGGGAAAGATCAGTTCACGCTTTTTTGTCTTGAGCAGTCCGCAGGTTAGCTCACGGCCCTTTACATACGACTCAATGATCACTTCGTTATCTTCCCTGAATGCTTTCTGGATGGCCGGCTTGATCTGATCAGCCTGTGTAACTTTCGTAGTGCCAAAGCTTGAACCGCCGTTATTGGGTTTAATGAAACAGGGCAGTCCGACCTTCTCGATGATCAGTTCCAGGTCATATGGTTTGTTACGCCTGATCAATTCTGATTCGGCTGTCATAATACCGAACTGCTTCAGGTAGGTTTTGGCCACAAATTTATTAAATGTAATGGCTGAAGAGAGGTGCCCGGAGCAGTTGTATGGAATCTTCTTCATGTCAAGGTATCCTTGCATCAGCCCATTTTCTCCCGGTGTTCCGTGGATTGTATTCCAGGCATAGCCGAACTTTACAGTTTTTTTTCCGTTCCGGTAGCCAAACAGTTCGTGGTCGAAAGGAAATGTTTCCTCATCATTTTGAACGATCCATTCATTCTCTTTCACCAATACAAGATGGGTGTTGTAACCGGCCTCGCTGAGCCAGGCTTGTATTTCTTTTCCGCTTTTTACGGACACCGGATATTCCGATGAATCACCTCCTGCGAGTATTGCTATTTCCATACCTGGGTTAACATTCTATAATTAAATATACATCTTTTTTACGAGGAAACATCTAAAAAGATTCAAAAATCAGAAAAGCCTTTTGCGCACATCCGGAGTGATAAGGTTGTTTTATACCTGTTTTACGGCGGATGACTATTCACCCGATTCGGGCTCTCTGCCAGCGGTGTATTTTCGCCACTTATCCAGGACCGTAGAAATATCCTGCGGCAGTTCAGACTCAAAAAACAGTTCTTTGCCTGTTACCGGATGGACAAAACCGAGTGATCTTGCATGCAGTGCCTGCCGGGGCAGAATAGCAAAGCAGTTGTTTACGAACTGTTTGTATTTGGTAAAGGTGGTTCCACGGAGAATCTGGTCGCCTCCGTATTCGCTGTCATTGAAGAGTGGGTGTTTGATGTACATGAAGTGCACCCTTATCTGGTGTGTCCGGCCTGTTTCGAGCCTGCATTCCATCCAGGTCACATATCCCAGTTTTTCCAGGATCCGGTAATGTGTAACCGCATTTTTTCCCTGGTCACCATCCGGAAAGACCATCATTTTTTTGCGGTCCCGGGGATTCCGTCCCAGGTTTCCCGTAATGGTTCCTTCCTCTTCAGGAGGTTCTCCCCAAACCAGTGCATTATAGGTACGCCTGGTCGTTTTTTTGAAAAACTGCATGGCCAGGTGGCTCATGGCCCTTTCAGTTTTCGCCACCACCAGGAGGCCTGAAGTGTTTTTATCGATCCTGTGCACCAGTCCCGGGCGCTCTTCACCGCTGCGAAAGAGGGGGTTATCCTTCAGGTGGAACATCAGCGCATTGACCAGTGTGCCGGTATAATTGCCATGGCCGGGGTGCACCACCATTCCAGCCTTCTTGTTGACCACCAGAAGCTGGTCATCTTCGTATACGATTTCCAGGGGGATATCCTGCGGGATCAACTCCAGTTTTCGGGGAGGGTGGGGCAGTACAATGGATATTACATCCATCGGTTTCACTTTGTAGCTGGACCGGGCGGGGAGGTTATTCACCAGGATGCTTCCGGCATCTGCTGCAGACTGGATTCTGTTCCTGGAGGTGCCTTCAATTTTGTTGTATAAAAACTTATCAATACGCAGAGGGGTCTGACCTTTATCGGCCTCGAACCGGTAATGTTCGTATAGTTCGTTGTTTTCGACAGGATCTTCAATCATGTTTATCTTTGAATTATGACCCTCTCTGTGTCAAGAAGATGCTGTCCGGATGAAAAGGTAAACAGGTAGAGACCTTCCGGCAGATCGCCCGTAAATACTTCACCGGAGCATTTCTCCTGACGGGCAATTTGTTTGCCGGTAATATCATAGATGGCTACATGGATATTCGCCCCGGCCCATTCTCCTGGAAGTTCGAACCTCAAAAAATCACTTGCCGGATTGGGCCAGACGGTGAGGGATGCCCATTCTTCCTGTTTCTCTGTAACCGAAGTGAAGTTTCTTTTTACGAAAGGCCTTATCATCAGATTTCCTGGTGCCGATGACGGGAGCCATTCACTTCCGATATTATAAAAGAGATTGCCCATGGCAGGTTTGTTGATATCCAGTCCGATATTCAACATGTATTGGTTGTATTGAAGGAGTCCGACGTAATAGGTTCCCTGGATATTTACTGTCTCTTTGAATTCGAAGCGGATAAAGTTGTTCAGAATATCAGAATAGAGAACAGCATGGTCATATTCATCTTCGTAGATCAGATTGCCTGGCATCCCGTCGTTATCGTCCCAGACCATAAATTTAAAGTAATAATTCAGGTTCAGGGAATCTTTAAGTTGGGTGAAGTATACTTCCACCCCTGCCAGTTCATCGGCTATAAAGCTTTCAAACTTAACTGCGATCAGTCCGTTGCTTGTCCCTTGCCCCCGCAATCCATAAGCTCTCTCAGCAGTACCGTCATCATATGCAAAAAAGTCTCTGAACTGCTGGATGCGTCTGATCGTATCATTGTTCTTGTTATCGAACTCATCGGTACGCAGCCATGCCTTGATGTTATAGCGTGCCGTATCGCCCCTTGAGAACGCAAATGGATAGATGTTGGCAAGGTTATACGAGACCGCTGTTCCGGGCAGAATGTCCTGCGTTGTTGGATTTCCCGGACGAAAAAGTTCGTCCCATACTTCGTTATAGATCTCTGCATTCCTGGTTACATTCCTGGTAGCACTGTCGTTGTTGAAATAGTTCAGCGTAACATAGGGCAGGAAGAGTGAGTTGTATCCAGCCTCGAAATGATCCCATGGCACAGATTCATAGCGTTTAAGCATGGATGGCAGTGGTTTGTTGAAGGCCACATCGCGAACGATTGTATCGCTGTAGCGCCTGTTGCGGTCGAGTCTGACATAGTCGATGTTCCAGTGGTCTACATTCCCCCTTTTGTCTTTGTAATCGCTGTTTTTTGGAAGGCTTGCCTTGTTCCTGAAACCAAAGCGAAAGCCCTCCTTCAGAAAGAGGGTGTCATCGATCGGGATCATCACCTGTTGAAAATCCGCAAGGGTGTCGCCCGGGGTTCTCCAGACGTTGAACCATTTTTCGGTTAACGGATCATAGAAATCCAGGCAGAGCGAATCCTGCGGGTAGGGTTCAAGTCCGTTGCCCATGGGCTGATAGAAGAAGCTCAGGTAGATGCTGTCAGATGCCGGATAGTTCAGGCTTACAGGGTGGGAGGTAAGCAGGTCGGCATCAAAGGTCTCAGGACTAATCGTGGCAAAAGGGTATACTGCTCCGTTTTTGTCGACGGCATCCAGCGTTGCCACCCCGATGGTAGGAGGATCTACTGCGTAGTTCTGGTTGATGAACGCGTCATCGTCGGCCCATATCGCAGGATCCGGGAATGGGGTATCATAGGAGAAGTCGTCTGTTACCGGCAGTTCAAGCATCACCTCCACGGCTGCTTTCTTTACAGGATGCTGGTCTTGCCGCTGCAGTTGAGGATTGCCTTGCAGGGGCAGGACAGCCTCCTGAGCTGCAGTATGAATAATTGCTGCAGTGGAGATCAGACAGATCGTTGCGGTTCTATGGAATAAATTATTCATTAAAAACGGCATCTGCGTTTACGTCGGTCATGATGGTATCGGAAACAGGAAGAAGGGTCGAGTCTACAGTCAGCCAGACAAAAACCTCGAGACCTTTTCTCACACTTGAGTATCCGTCATAGTCAGGATTCTGCCTGTAGACTTTGGCCATCATGCTGTCTTCTTCATTTTTAACTGACCTGTCGTACGTTGCAAGTCCGAAATTAAGGTACTGACCGGTGATTGCTGTTTTTGCCGATGACAGATCCATTCCCAATAGGTCGGGCACTGTTGTTGTCTCGTTGCTGAGTCCCATTCCGAGGACCAGGTCGATGCTGCTGCCCTTTTCCACCATTACACCTGCATTAATAACGGTATCATTCAACTTTTGTTGCAGTACGCTGTTTACTGCGAAGTCAGGCTTGTAGGTTATCTCTCCCAGTGTAAGGCCAGCATTTTCCAGGGCATAGGTAGCCTGTCGGTCGGAAAGTGAAACCAGGTTGGGCATCATGACCTTTTCCGTGTTAACAGCATTCATGGTGATGAAGATGCGCCGTCTTACCTTCACCTTCGACCGGGGTGGGGGTGTTTGCTTTACTACCGTTCCCCTGGGTACGCTACTGGCATAAATAGAATCAAGGATTTCATAATTCAGTTTGCGTGAACTGACGACATCTTCCACCTCGCTGATGGTTAGTCCGGTCAGATTGGGTACAGCAATAGCCTGACCATGATGGGTATAAATCTTTAGCCAGACCAGGGTTAAAAGGAGAATTACCACTGTAATTGCAGCTGCGAGCCCCAGGTGCCGCCAGAATGTTTTCGAGATCAGAAATCGTAAAAAGTCCATTTGCTATATTTTCTGTCCTGCAAATATAATCAACCAACTTATTCCAACGGCCCTGTCTGTGATTTAATTGTCCTTCGATACGGTTAGTCCTGTTTTTGTGATCGTGGATGATTCCTGGTAAACATCATAGTCGGTATTGATCGACCAGAGGTTATGCCCGGCATCTGAGAGGATGTTCTCAGCGGCCAGCATGCCCATCAGGATGCTGTGGTCCTGATTGTTGTATTTGTATGCTCCGTATCTTCCTATGACATGCAGTTGTCCGATGGTGTCCAGGAATTCCTGAATGGGTTTTAATTTTTCCTGGTAACCGCTGAAATAGACCGGGTAGCAGCGGGGGATACGAAATACAGAGGCATCAAGAATATCGCTCTTTGCAGCAAGACCGATATGGTTTATCTCTCTTTTGGCCAGCTCCGCCAGATACTTGTCGTTTTCTGTCCACAGCGTATCGTTGAAGTTACACCAGTATTCCATACACAGGATGGACTGGCTGTGCTCCCCATAGAGCTCAGGAATCCAGTTTCGAAAATTTGAGATTCTTCCCGTTTTAACTTCAGAATCATGGATATAAAGCCATTGATCGGGAAACAGGTTGTTGCCGTCCACCAGCAGGTAGACGAGAATCGTGTTTCTGAACCTGAGTGATCGAACAGTTTCGGCGATGTTGTCAGGCAGTATTTCCATCCGTTCGGTCAGTTGTGTTAACGGCATGGTCGAAATAATCTGGTCGTACGCCACCTCTTCCCCTGTTTCGAGCTTTAGCGCTACTGCCATATGGTTCTTTGTGATTACTTGGCTTATAGGGGTTCTGAGGTATACACTCCCTCCCCGGCTTTGTATTTTGTCCATCATTTTTGTGTATACTGATCCGGTGCCATTCAGCGGGTAGGCAAATTGTTCCAGCAAGGTGGCATGCTTGCTGTTTTTTTTGAAGGCAATGGCGTTTTTTACAGCTTCGAAAAGGGAAAGCTTTTTTATGCGTTGTGAAGCGAAGTCGCTGTCGAGTTCAGCGCAGCTGATGCCCCACAGTTTTTCGGAATAGGTCTTGAAAAAAATGGTGTAGAGCCTTTTGCCAAACCTGTGTGTGACCCAACCCTCAAAGGTGGTGGTGTCCTTCACAGGGAATACCCTCTGCTTCATATAGCTTAATATACAGCGGGTGGCTTCCCGTATGCCGAGACCTTTCAGCGCATTGAAGGCCCTGATGGGATAATCAAAAAATGTCTTGTTGTAGAAGATGCGGGTTTTCCGGTTCACAATATGGTAATCGTCCTCTACAACTTCCAGCCAGAGCGCATTGATCTTCTTGTCCTTGCTGAAAAATCTGTGCGGTCCCAGGTCAGCTGTCTGACCCCACAGATCAATTGACCGTGCCATACCACCTACCTGGTCAGCGGCTTCATAGACATCCACCGCAGTAATTTTATTTCCCAGCTCCTTTGAAAGTTGATATCCAGCTGTCAGCCCGGCTGGTCCTCCACCTATAATGGCGATTTTCATTGGCTGTATATTTTGTGCAATGGAACATGGATAAAGTATATAAAAATAAAAAAACCAACCGAAAAGGGGTTGGTTTCAATAAAATGAGTGGTGCAGTTCTATTTCTTGTGCCGTGCTTCGCTGGAAACTGAAACCTTCTTGCGCCCCTTTTTTCTTCTCAGACTAAGCACTTTCCTGCCATTGGCAGAATTCATTCTTTCCCTGAAGCCATGTTTGTTCCTGCGCTTTCTTCTGGATGGCTGAAATGTTCTCTTTGGCATATCTGATAATTTACGGTATTGCTGTTCTGATAACTTTTAGGGGTGCAAAAATAGTGAATTTGTTCAAAACAAAAAAGAAATGATGTCAAATCTTAAGGAATATAACTTTTTTTTCTTCAAACCAGGGTTCTTCGAACCAATTGCTGATGGAGGTGGTCTGAATTCTTTTTCCGAAGCCAGCCAGTTCCTGGTTCAGCTGTCCGCCTTTGAGGGAGATGATTCCGTTGGGGATGGCGTGGCGCTGAGGGCTGTCAGATACCAGTGAACGGGTCCAGCGGTAGAACTGAGGGAATGCTGTTACTGCTCTGCTCACGACGAACTCAAACTGTTCTTTGATATTTTCTGCGCGGGACTGGTAGGCCGTGATATTTTGAATGTTTGCTGCAGTGGAAATTTCGTGGAGGACAAATATTTTTTTTGCAATGGAATCCACCAGAGTGAATTCAGCTTCGGGGAACATAATTGCCAGCGGCAGTCCGGGGAATCCGCCGCCAGTGCCTACATCGATGATTTTTGTACCGGGTCTGAAGGAGATAAATTTTGCAATGGCGAGTGAATGGAGGATATGGCGTTCTTCCAGCTGACAGATGTCTTTTCTGGAGACGACATTGATTTTTTCATTCCAATCCACCAGTGCATTACTGAGCAGGTTGAACTGTTGCAGCTGATGACTCGTGACCGAAGGAAAGTATTTTTTGATCAGTTCCATAGGGGGGTATTACCTATCTTGAATTCCCGAGGGTATTCATTAGCAGCTCCCGGGCGCGAAAAAGTTGTGCTTTCACAGTTCCGATGGGGAGGTTAAGCTGGTCGGCGATTTCATCATAAGAGAACTCCCTGAAGTAGCGCAATTCGATCAGTATACGGTAACGCGGCTTTAGCCGCGCAACCACCTCCCTCATGAGTATGGCCTTCTGTTCGTTGATCATGCTCATTTCGGGGTCGGGGGTTTCTGACTGAATCATGGATGACGGACTGTAACTGTCATTGTCATCCACTGAATGGTCGAGTGATATGGTGTTTCCCCTCTGTTTCCTGATAAAGTCGATGGCGTTGTTGGAGGCGATTTTGAAGAGCCATGTGCTGAATGCAAAATTCGGTGTGTATGATCCCAGGTTTTTGAAGGCTTTTCCAAAAGCTTCAATTGTAAGATCATCTGCATCAGTTGGATTGTTGACCATTTTTAGCAACATGAAATAAATGGCATCCCTGTATTTGCCTAAAAGCTGACCATAGGCCTGCTGGTTACCGTCCAATGCTTTTTTTACCAGATCCAGATCCTGTTGTGCCTTGTCAGATAAGCTGTTTTTTAGTTCCATTTAGGTTCACGTGGTCTGAAAAAATTAGAGACTCTAATCACTGCAAAAAATAGTGGTAACAGTGGATCCAGCAACAACGAAGGTAGCAATAAATCTCTTTCATCCAATCGTTTCATGCTCATTTTTATGATTACCAGACGTGCAACAGAGAGCATTCCCCAGGTTGCCAGTCCCACCCAATTCCAGTATTCATGAAACAGCAGGCTGATTGTGGAGGCATAGAAAAGGATTCTGCTGAAATATTCAGTTCCAAGTCTCAGTTTTGATGAAGTACGGTAGTATTTTCCGGTTGAAAGGTGTCTTTTCTTCTGTTTAAACCATTGCCGGAATGAAGCGGGAGGTATGGACAGGGTGAAGCTTTCGTGTGAAAGCTCCACTGCTGTGTTTGTTTTTGTTGTGCTTTCGTTGACAAAAAGGTCGTCATCGCCTGAAAGAACTTTGAGATGGCTGGCAAATCCTTTATGCCTGTAAAACAATTTCTTCATATATCCCATGTTCCTTCCTACGCCCATATAGGCCTTACCACGCATGGCGAAGGAGAGGTATTGTATGGCGGTGAACAGTGTTTCGTACCTGATAATGAGGTTCAGTAGCCCCCTTTTCCGCTCATATTTTCCGACCCCGAGCACCAGCTCCTTTTCCTGTATAAAATGGCGGGACATCTTACTGATCCATTGATCTGTCACAGGGAAGCAGTCAGCATCGCTAAAAAGCATGTGTTCGTTGATTGCAGATTTTATCCCAACCGTAACAGCCAGCTTTTTCCCGTGGGTAAATTTTTTATCAGGCTGAATGGTGGTGTACCGCAGGTGAGGATACTCCATCCTGAGGTCCATCAGGATATCCTCTGTGTTATCTGTGGAACAGTCATCTACAACAACCACTTCGTAATCGTCATAGTCTTGCGACAGGAACCGCGGAAGGTGTTTCCTGAGGTTTTCCGCTTCATTACGGGCGCAGATAATTACTGAGACGGGTATTTTTTTCTTCTTTACACCGGGTTTTCTGTAAAAGGCCACACGGGAGAAGACTCCCAGGTAGAAAAAAAGTTGTATAAAAAGAGAGAGGACCATGGTCCCGGCTGCTGCCCATATGAAAGGATCTGCCTGGTAATATAATTGTTCGAAAAACATTGTGCTGTTAAATAATTGGCAATGTTAGGAAAGATTCATCTCACTCACAACCTGACCGGCAACCGGAAGGCACAATTTTATTAACATTATCTGTATATTTGCCGACTGAAAGCACCAATGAAGTTCGAGATATTACATACCGATCCGGGAAGCAGTGCACGTGCCGGAAGGATTACGACAGACCATTCATCCTTTGAAACGCCCATTTTTATGCCTGTGGGTACGCAGGGCACCGTGAAGGGTGTACACCAGCACGAGCTGAAGGATGACACGGATGCTCCCATTATCCTGGGGAATACATATCATCTGTACCTGCGTCCGGGAACGACGGTGTTAAAGGATGCCGGGGGATTGCACAGGTTTATGAACTGGGACCGTTCGATACTGACTGACAGTGGGGGATATCAGGTATTTTCCCTTTCGGCGAACAGAAAACTGACGGAGCAGGGGGCTGGTTTCAGGTCACATATTGATGGATCAAAACATCTCTTTACCCCAGAGAATGTGGTGGATATCCAGCGTATCATAGGAGCAGACATCATGATGGCATTTGATGAATGCACCCCATGGCCCTGTGATGAAGAATATGCTTCGAAGTCCCTGGAGTTAACCCATCACTGGCTGGACCGGGGATGGGAGCGTTTCAGGACCAGCGAACCATTATACGGTCATCAACAGGCCTTTTTCCCTATTGTACAGGGAAGTGTTTATGCCGGCTTGCGCAGGCGTTCAGCAGATAAAGTGGCTTCCCTGGGGGCAGAGGGAAATGCCATAGGCGGGTTATCGGTCGGTGAGCCTGCGGAAGAGATGTACAGTATGATTGAAGTGGTGAACGAAATATTGCCTGCCGATCGTCCCAGGTACCTTATGGGGGTGGGAACACCGGTTAATATTCTTGAAGCGATTGCAAGGGGGGTGGATATGTTCGATTGTGTGATGCCAACCCGCAATGGAAGAAACGGGATGCTGTTCACCAGCAGGGGAATCATTAATATGAGGAACAAGAAGTGGATGAACGATCATTCTCCCGTCGATGAGATGGCCCACTCGGTGGTGGATATGCAATATTCGAAAGCCTATTTACGTCATTTAATCATTGCAGGGGAGTTGCTCGGGGCGCAGATCGCAACACTGCATAACCTGGCCTTTTATCTTTGGCTGGTCAGGGAGTCATTCAAACAAATCAGGAAAGGTGAGTTTACACCATGGAAGGCAAGAATGGTGAAAGAATTAAGTACAAGATTATAAAGCTGTTAAGGCTTAAAATCATTGATATATATATCATCAGGAAATTCCTGGGGACGTTTTTTCTTGCCATTACACTGATCCTGGCAATTGCCGTGGTGTTTGATATTTCCGAGAAGATCGATGATTTCATTGAGAACGGGGCCACGTTTAAGCGGATTGTCCTGGAGTATTACCTGAATTTTATTCCCTATTTTGCGGTGCTGTTCAGCTCGCTTTTCACCTTCATTGCAGTGATCTATTTCACTTCGCGGATGGCTTACAATACGGAGATCATTGCTATCCTGAACAGCGGCATGAGTTTCCGGAGATTGCTGCGGCCCTATCTGATCTCTTCACTGATTATTGCGGCCCTCTCCTTTTACCTGAACGACCAGGTTATTCCAGGGGCCAATACGGTGAAACTTAAGTTTGAGGAGGAGTTTATTCATAATCGACCTGTTCGCTGGAAGACGAGAAATTTTCACCGGCAGATCGAGCCCGGCATCTATATATACCTGGAGAATTACAGTACAATCTCAGAAGTTGGGTACAATTTCTCTTTGGAAAAATTTGAGGGAAACAGATTGGTTTCCAAGGTAATTGCAGATCAGATACGGTGGGACACCTCATTGAATAAATGGTCGCTCAGGCGCTATTACCAGCGGGATATTGACGGAATGAAAGAGACCATTACGGAGGGTGCGAGGAAAGATACCACGATCAGTATTCACCCATCCGATTTCAGGCAGCGACTTAATATTGTTGAGACCATGAGTCTTCGTGAGCTTGATGAATTCATTGATCAGCAGCGGATGCAGGGGGAGACCAATGTGAAAGCATTTCAGATCGAACGGCACAAGCGGATCTCTTTTCCGTTTTCCACGTTTATTCTGACATTTATCGGGGTCGCTGTTTCGTCCCGCAAGATCAGGGGCGGGATTGGTTTGCAGATTGCCATCGGGGTGATCATCAGTTTTACCTATATTCTCTTCATGCAGTTTTCGACCCAGTTTGCCATTGGAGGACTGTTATCTGTTGAACTCGCAGTGTGGCTGCCCAATATTCTGTTTATATTTGTTGCATTATTGTTGTTCAGACTATCTCCTAAATAGTTCGTAAACTTATAGATATTAATCATTTAAAAGATAATTATGGCTTCCAAAGAAAAAATGAGTGAATTGCAGAAGCGGCGTGAGCAGATTCAGCTTGGCGGCGGTGAAATTGCGATTCAGAAGCAGGTGGCAATGGGTAAGATGACTGCGCGCGAGCGGATTATTCAGATCCTGGACGATGGTACTTTTAATGAGTATGACCTTTTCGTGGAGCATGATGCCCGCGATTTTGGAATGGAGGGTAAGGTGCTTCACGGTGATGGTGTGGTTACAGGTACCGGTACGATCGGGGGAAAGCCCGTATGTATCTTTGCACAGGATTTCACAGTGGCAGGTGGCTCGCTGGGCTCCATGCATGCACGAAAGATCACCAAGATCATGGACCATTCGCTGAAGATGCGGATGCCGCTGATCGGTATCAACGATTCGGGCGGAGCAAGGATCCAGGAAGGGGTGAATTCACTGGCCGGATATGGAGAGATCTTTTTCAGGAACACGCTGGCCAGCGGGGTGATACCGCAGATATCCGTTATTTTGGGGCCCTGTGCCGGCGGAGCAGTATACTCTCCTGCGCTGACCGATTTTGTGTTTGTGGTTGATAATATTTCAAAGATGTTCATCACCGGTCCGGAAGTGATCAAGACTGTGCTGGGTGAGGATATCAGCATGGAGGAGCTTGGCGGTGCACGTGTGCATAGCGAGATGACCGGCAATGCGCATTTTTTCGCAGAGTCGGAAGCCGAATGCTTTGATCAGATCAAGACATTGCTGAATTATATCCCCTGGTCGAACAGTTGCATCCCAGTGAAAAAGCCGGTGAAGATGCCACTGGAGGATTTTGATATCAATGAGATCGTTCCATCGGATAAATCATTGCCTTATGATGTACGGGATGTCATCAGGGCGGTCAGCGATAATTCAGAATTCCTTGAGGTGCAGGAGTTATGGGCTGCCAATATCGTTATTGGATTTGGACGCATAGACGGAATCACCGTAGGCTATGTTGCCAATCAGCCAAAAGTACTTGCCGGGGTGCTTGATGTGGACTCGTCTGATAAATCAGCCAGGTTTATCAGGTATTGTGATGCTTTCAATATACCGATCGTCACGCTGGTTGATCTCCCGGGCTACCTGCCGGGTGTGGACCAGGAGCATGCAGGGGTGATCAGGCATGGAGCCAAGCTCTTGTATGCCTATAGTGAGGCTACTGTACCCAAGATCACAGTGATTCTGAGAAAAGCTTATGGAGGGGGGTATATTGCGATGAATTCCAGGCATTTAAGGGCCGATTTTGTATTCGCATGGCCGGATGCCGAAGTGGCAGTTATGGGGCCTGAAGGTGCAGCGAACATTATTTTCCGTAAGGAGATTGCTGCAGCAGAAGATCCCGATAAGATCAGGAAGGAGAAGGTTGCTGAATATATTGAGAAGTTTGCCAATCCTTATGTTGCTGCGGCGAAAGGATTTATCGATTCTGTAATCGAGCCACAGGAGACGCGGCGTTCCCTCATTCATGCCCTTGAGGTGAGCAGCAATAAAGAGATCGGCATACCAAGAAAAAAACATGGAATACCTCCGTTTTAATGCAGCACGTTATGACAGCGACAAAAAAGACCAGTCCTGGTAAAGGAAAAAAACCATCGCAGGCAGTTGTAGTGGATGATTTTGTAGTGGAATTCAGAAAGTACAAGACAGAGCTGAACAGGAAGTTCTTAGAGCGGAAACCCTGGGTGCCGAAGGATGAGCGCATGGTGGTCTCCTTTATCCCGGGAACGGTTACAAGTGTATTTGTGACCGAAGGGCAGCATGTAGAGGAGGGCAAGGAGCTGATGATTCTTGAGGCCATGAAGATGAAGAACAGGATTTATGCTGACCGTTCGGGTGTGGTGAAGAAGATCAATGTTTCAATAGGAGAGCGGGTTCCCAAGTCGAAGGTGATGTTTGAGATGGACCTGGATTAGAGTTTGCCCGACCAGACCAGGTATTTTTTCAGCTTCGGATCCAGTTCCGGCTCCTTTTCGAACAGTCCATAGACTGCCGAACCGCTGCCTGACATGGAGGTAAACGTTGCTCCGGCAAGGTAGAGTTCAGCTTTTAGTCCGGCGATCACCGGGTAATCCTTAAAAACGGTTGTTTCAAAATCGTTCAGCACCTTGGTCTTCCAGTTTTCAATAGGTTCAGAGAGGAATGTGCGGAGGTGGGGTCTTTTCTCTTCAGGTACGGATGTCTGGTATGCCCATGCTGTACTGACCTCGATTCCGGGATGCAGGACAATGATATGCCAGTCGGCAAGGTCAGCCGGAAAGGGGGTCAGGATTTCTCCACGTCCTTCAGCCAGCGCCGGTTGGTTCTCAATAAAGAAGCTGCAGTCGCTTCCCAGCGTTGAGGCAAGGCTGTGCAGGTCGTTATGGTTCAGTTTCTTGTCTGAAATATCATTCAGCCCCTTCAGGATGGTGGTGGCGTTGGACGATCCGCCTGCCAGTCCTGCGCCAAGGGGAATCTGCTTGTGCAGGTGGATCTTTACAGGGATCTTTTCGCATGCTTCGCTGAAAAGTTTCCAGCTTCTATAGATGAGGTTGGACTCCTGTGGGCCCGGAACGGTGATCCCTGTCTGCTCCAGGGAAAAGTCATCCCCCCCGGTGGCTATGGGGTTCATCTCGATAATATCTTCTAAAGGAATGGGTACCATCAGGGTGGAGATGTCATGAAATCCGTCGTTCCGTTTTCTGAGAATCTGTAATCCAATATTGATCTTGGCGTTGGCGTAGTATATCACGGTGGCGTCTTTTACACAAATGTAAAAAAACTATAACAGCATTCCGCATGGACTCCCGGAAATACCATTGCTGCTGTATTTTTAAGAAAGGAAATTTCTTTTCAACAATTGTTAATTATAACTTCAGTACCGCTGTTCACAATTCGATGTCAGCTCTTTTTTGGGATCACCCCTTCTTTTTTACCTTTGGTTTCTCAAAAAATCAGTGAATGGCAAACAAACAGAATCCTACGGCTAAGAAAGTAAATATCATTGCGGCAGATCATGGAAAAATTCCTCCCCAGGCGCTTGACCTGGAAGCGGCCGTACTTGGAGCGATCATGCTTGAGAAGGACGCAATCCTCTCGGTGCTCGATATTCTCGTGCCGGAAAGTTTCTACCAGGATTCCCACCAGAAAATCTACAGTGTTGCGGTGGAGCTGTCTACCAGGGAGCGGCCTATTGACCTGTTGACAATTACCGAGGAGCTGCGTAAAAAGGAGCAGCTTGAGATGGTGGGTGGGGCTACATATATTTCCCAGCTAACCAGCAGGGTGGGTTCTGCAGCACACCTTGAGTATCATGCGCGTATCATTGCGCAGAAATATATACAGCGGGAGCTTATCAGGGTCTCCTCCGAGATTCAGACACGCTCGTATGACGAGACAACGGATGTGGATGACCTGCTTGATTTTTCTGAGAGGGAACTGCTGAATATTGCTGAGGGAAATATCAAGAAGGAGACGGTTAAGATCGATAAACTTATTTCAGACGCACTTCATCAGATTGAGGAGGCAGGGAAGAATGAGGATAGTCTGAGCGGAGTACCTTCGGGTTTTTCGCAGCTCGACAGGCTTACCTCCGGCTGGCAGCCTTCCGACCTGATCATCGTCGCTGCACGTCCGTCCATGGGGAAGACGGCATTCGTGTTGTCTATGGCGCGGAATATTGCAGTGAATCATGAACGTCCCATCGCCTTCTTCTCGCTGGAGATGTCCTCACTGCAGCTTGTAAACAGGCTGATCGTGGCTGAGACGCAGCTTCCGTCCGACAAGATCAGGAACGGGAGGCTTGAAGACTACCAGTGGCAGCAGCTGGAATATAAGATCAAGGACCTCGAGCAGGCGCCTATCTATATTGATGATACCCCGGCAATCTCGATTTTTGAGCTGCGTGCCAAGTGCCGGAGGCTGAAGCAGAAGTACAATATACAGGCTGTTGTGATCGATTACCTGCAGCTTATGACTTCCGGGCAGAACAGCAGTTATGGGAGCAGGGAACAGGAGGTAAGCACGATCAGCCGGTCGCTGAAGAGCATTGCCAAGGAGCTGAACGTTCCAATTCTTGCGCTGTCACAGCTGAACAGGAGCGTGGAGATGCGGTCAGGGAACAAGCGTCCGCAGCTGTCAGATTTACGTGAGTCAGGGGCTATCGAGCAGGATGCCGACCTGGTGTTGTTCATACACCGGCCTGAGTATTACGGGCTGGATGTGGATGAGGAAGGCAATTCACTGAAGGGGATCGCTGAGATCATTGTTGCCAAGCACAGGAACGGTCCAATTGGTGATGTGCAACTCAAATTTGTCCGGGATTTTGCCAAGTTTTCCGACCTGGAGGATTCGGTGAGCCTTTATGAAGATGAGAACGGGAATCCGACAGCGACATTCCAATCGCGGATAAACAAGGATCAGGATGATCATTCGGACCTGCTGAACCAGGGGAATGGGGAGGTACCTTTTTGAGTTGAGAGTTGAGAGTTGAGAGTTTAGAGAGTTGAGGGAGTTGAGAGTTGAGAGAGTGAGAGTTGAGGGAGTTGAGAGTTTAGAGGATGGAGGTGAGTTCCTTCATATTGTGGATGGTGTAGGTGGGGGTGTAATTAGTTTCTGTTTCTGCGGGATTGTACCATACGGCATCGATGCCATAATTCATCGCACCTTTTACATCCACCTCCAGGTCATCCCCGATCATAAGACACGCGTCCTTATGTGCATGCAGGGAAGAAACTGCCCAATGAAAGAATTCCCTGTGTGGTTTGCTGACACCAAGCTCCTCTGAGGAAAATATCTTCTTGAAGAACCTGTCAATGTTGCTGTGGGCCATCTTTGTTACCTGGGTAGCCAGGAATCCGTTGGTAAGGATGTACATCTGGTAGTTTTTTCCGGCAAGGTATTCGAGTGTTTCGATGGTATTGTTGGCCAGGATGTTCAGTTTTGGAGTGATCTCCATGTAATGTGCGCCAATTTTCTCCATCAACCGGGTGTCGTCCATGCCCTTCTCCCTGAGCGTGAACTCAAAACGCTGAATTCTGAGCTGCTCTTTGCTAACCGATCCCTTGCGGTAGAGGTCCCATAAGATATCATTGTGGTGATTATAGGTCTTTATGAAGTCCCCGGGTGAAGAAAAATACTGGTCAAGGCTATATTCCCTGAAGATGGTGGAGAGCGCCTCCGATGAGTTTGCATGAAAATCCCACAATGTATGGTCCAGATCAAAAAGCAGGTACGGATATTGCATATGTAAAGATCGCGGTTAAAGGATTGATGAAATGTAATAATTTTCGTTCTGTATCCAGTTCATTTTACAGGGGGGGTGTGCACCTTTCAGTGTGTAATTCCGGGACAAATGTATAAAAAATAAACGGCCGCCTCTAATCGTGAGCCGGCCGTGAAATATGGAAGATGTGAAACAATAGGTGAAAAAATGATTTGCTTTTCTGTTTGTTGATTATTTTACCAATAACGCTGTCATCCAGTCCTCAATGGTCAGCTCCATTTCATTCAATTCAGAAGAAACCAGGGGCTCTGTCATCCACTCTTCCACCTGTGTTCCGGATTCCAGGTTGTTGCTGAATGTCTCGGTCATCCAAGGCTCAACTGCCACACCGCTTTCAAATTCATTGCTGAATGTCTCGGTCATCCAAGGCTCAACTGCCACACCGCTTTCAAATTCATTGCTGAATGTCTCGGTCATCCAAGACTCAACAGCTACGTTGTTTTCGACTTCATTGCTGAATGTCTCAGTCATCCATGACTCAACAGCTACGTTGTTTTCGAGTTCATTGCTGAATGTTTCGGTCATCCATGACTCAACTGCTACGTTGTTTTCGAGTTCATTGCTGAATGTCTCGGTCATCCACGCTTCTGTTTTAAGTTCATTCTCATATGCTACATCCACATGGCTGACGTTGAAGCTCAGCAGTACCCTCGTTCCTTGATCCATCTCAGTTTCGGCATCTTCAGTGTGAATGGTCAGTATGAATTTTTCTGATTCAGCAGCTTCATTCTCTGAGTAAGCAGCATTGGAGATGACC
>JAGYMF010000024.1 GCA_018400695.1 Bacteroidales bacterium
GTGGCATATCCCACTGCATAATGCTCTCCACCAAAATAATTGGCCGAATACATCATGTAATATGTATCCTGTTCCCTGAAAATAAAGGATCCTTCCGTCCACCGCCTGTTTACCTCGCCGGAAGTCACTGACCTGCTTTCCCATTCAGCCTGTGTATTGTCCATGCTTACCGGGGGGCGGAGTAACAGGACAGGCTCAGCGGTAACCGTATCCAGGCCGGGTGAAAGTTCCACCCCGTAAATCCAGCTTTCCTCGATCTCGTCAAACAAACCTACTCCTCTTGCCCAATCGGCTATTTCCGATTCAACAGGATGCTTGTAGCACACCCTGGAATAGTAGAGATACACTTTGTCACCCTCGAACAGAACATTGGCATCGATCACAGGATATCCAGGATCAAACAGCGGATTACCGGTTAGGTCCGCGAAAGGGCCGGTGGGATGATTCGCCACAGCCACACCGATCCGGAAATTCTCAAGCTCCTGTCCGGGATTATATTCCCAGTCGGCGCTGAAGAACATATAGTATTGCCCATCCCGTTCATATACCTCAGGAGCCCAGAAATTGGCAACAGTCCAGGAGTCGGGCGTATTCCCGTGATACACCTGACCTTCATGTTTCCATTCCTTAAGATCATCCGATGAATAGGCCGAAAAACCATCCACTGCACCACCACCGGTACCATACATGTAGTAACGACCATCTGAAGCAAGCAGAACAAATGGGTCACCAAATTTTACCGGAAGGGGATTTGAGGGTGTGAACCCTTCATCACCCCGGGTTGACCTGCAACATGAGACAATAAAGAACATTGCCAGTAAGAACAGTGTGTTTCTTGTCATGGATTCAGATTTTTGATTAGGCGAATGGTCAAAAATAGTACATCTATCATAAACTGCAAAAGTGACCACTTGTATAAAATGCATTCAGATATGGCATGACTGGTCCTAATATAATCATCAATTTATTTAACTTAGCCGGCAATGAGATCATGGTTACTGAAAATATATTCCATCCTTACCTGGATGGTCATGCTGATCACATCGCTGATCATCACCCCCTTTTTTCTGCTGGTCTGGGTGCTAACATTCTGGTGGGACAGACGCAGGCTGGCTGTCCACATGATGGGAACCTTCTGGGCCTGGCACTACCAATCCCTGGTGGTATTCTGGAAATTAAAACTGGATGGCAGGGGTAAAATTCCATGGAACAGACCCGTTGTACTGATTGCCAATCACCGTTCACTGGTAGATATTCTTGCACTGTACAAAGTCAGGCGGCCATTCAAATGGGTTTCAAAAGCTGAGAATTTCAAACTGCCCTTCGTTGGCATGGTTCTCTCACTCAGCAACTGCGTGCGTATCAACAGGGAGAGCATACGTTCCGGACTTCAGTTCATCACACAGGCTGAAAAAGAGATGAAGAAAGGCTCTTCGGTCATGATTTTTCCTGAAGGTACCCGTTCCAGGTCAACAGAGATGAGAACATTCCGTGACGGTGCCTTTGTGCTGGCAAAGAAAATGCAGACCGGAATTATTCCCATTGTCCATACAGGTACAGAAAACACCTTCCTGCATGGAAAGAACAGCTGGATTCTCAAAGGAAAAACCGTCATCAAAATCAGGGTTCTGGATGAAATACATGCTAAACAGGTGATAGAAATGGATATTCAAAGCCTGAAAATGCTGGCAAGAAAAAAGATGGAAGAGGCGGTTTCAGTGCTCGAAAACAGCCCGTAACTGCAGGTCGGTTACAAAATTCCTGCCTATGTTTACAATAGATCAAAAAATTAAGATTTATTTAATATCAGCCTCATTTTTTAATATTATTTTCATCCCGTAACACCTCCGAACATGAAATCATTTGGCGAGAAGAAAATGGTCAGGAAGATGGGATTCATCGCCGACCAGGCAGGCATTATGAACCGGTATCTCAGAGAACGGGATCACTGGAAGACACACCTTCAAAACACAAAGCAGTTTATCCTTGACTGCTTCGACGGTAAAAAGATCCGCCACCTTGCAATACTTGGAAGCGGCTGGCTTCTGGACCTTCCGCTAAAAGAGCTTTCAGACAAATATGACCACATAACGCTGGCAGATGTATGCCACCCGGCCCAGATCGTAAAAAAAACTGAAAAATACAATAACATCTCGTTGATCGAAACGGATCTTTCGGGCGGAGGAATGGAATTTTGCTGGTCCCTGCGTAAAGCCAAAGGGGAACATTTCAGCAAGTACATCCTTGAAGATTTCGAGCCTCAGAAACCAAAAATTCCCGGCAAACCAGATGCCTATATCTCCCTTAACCTGTTAAACCAGCTCGACATCCTGCTGGTAGATTACCTTAAAAAGAAAAACGGAAGAATCACAGGAGGTGAAATAAAAAAATTCCGAAAAGCCGTACAGGAATTTCATCTTGACTGGATCACTGAAAAACCGGGGTGCCTGATAACCGATGTGCAGGAGACCATCCTGAACAGCGATGGAGACTCTGAAGAGAAGAAACTGATCTATACAGACCTTCCAAAAGCCACGCGCAGCACTGAATGGACCTGGGATTTCGACCTCTCGGGAATCTATCACGAAGGATACGAAACCAGGATGAAGGTACAAGCCCTTGAGTGGGACTAATCTCCGTAGTCCCATCAACAATGTTGATTTCTTTGTTAATAAATGGTTAAGGCTGCAACCCTTGTTTTAACTATATTTGCGGTGACTCCCGGAGTCTGCGCAAATTGCTTTTAGCATGCCGCTTCAACTACCCGGGAAAAACCATATAGCAAAAGATTACAGGAGGTTAGAGAGAATGTCGGCGAATTATTCAGAAGAAAGCATACGTACGCTTGACTGGAAAGAACATATCCGTAAACGTCCGGGTATGTATATTGGAAAACTCGGTGATGGGTCATCACCTGATGACGGGATCTATATCCTGCTCAAGGAGGTGCTGGACAATTCCATCGATGAGTATATGATGGGGTTTGGTAAAACCATCGAAATCACCATCAACAGCAAGGATGTTACTGTCCGGGACTTCGGAAGAGGCATTCCACTTGGAAAAGTGCTGGATGTTGCCTCGAAAATGAATACCGGGGCAAAATACGACTCCAAAGTATTCAAAAAGTCGGTCGGACTGAACGGCGTCGGGATTAAAGCCGTCAACGCCTTGTCATCCAGCTTCGTAATTCGCTCCCACAGAGAGGGGCTCACCAAGCTCGTCGACTTTGAACAGGGCAACCTTATCACCGATAACGGGGAGGCAAAGACCGACGAAAAAAACGGAACATCCATCACTTTCATTCCCGATCCGGAGCTGTTCGGAGAATTCAAATTCAATGATGAGTATGTGGAAAGCATGCTCAGGAATTATACCTACCTGAATACCGGGCTGACCATCGTTTACAACGGTCAAAAATTTATATCCAGGAACGGATTAAAGGACCTGCTGGAAGAAAACATGAGCGGCGACGGGCTCTACCCGATCATTCATATGAAGAACGGGGACATTGAGGTGGCAATAACCCATGGAAACCAGTACGGTGAACAATACTACAGCTTTGTCAATGGACAGCATACGACCCAGGGAGGCACACACCTTGCCGCATTCAGGGAAGGACTGGTAAAAACAATCCGTGATTTCTATAAAAAAGACTATGATCCGTCCGATATCCGGACATCGATCATAGCAGCAGTAAGCATTAAGGTGGAAGAACCGGTATTTGAATCACAGACCAAGACCAAGCTCGGATCAAAAGATATCGGACCAAAGGGTCCAAGTGTGAGAAATTTCATTATGAATTTTCTCGCTACGAAACTGGACGACCACCTTCACAAACATCCCGACGCAGCCAATGCACTGCTAAAGAAAATCCAGGACAGTGAAAAGGAGCGAAAAGCAATCAGCGGTATCCAGAAACTGGCCAGGGAACGGGCAAAAAAAGCCAATCTGCACAACAAGAAACTGAGGGACTGTAAAGTACATTACAACTCCAGCCACGATAGAAAAAACGAGGCCACCATTTTCATCACCGAAGGAGATTCGGCCTCCGGATCCATCACCAAATCACGGGATGTCAGCACACAAGCAGTATTCAGCCTGCGCGGAAAACCACTCAACTCCTTCGGGCTCACAAAAAAAGTGGTCTACGAAAACGAAGAATTCAACCTGCTGCAGGCAGCACTGAATATCGAAGAAGATCTTGAAGGATTGCGCTACAAGAATGTGGTGATCGCTACAGATGCGGACGTGGACGGGATGCATATCCGGCTGCTCCTGCTTACCTTTTTTCTGCAATTCTTTCCGAACCTGGTACGAAACAAGCATCTTTTTATCCTGCAAACCCCACTCTTCAGGGTGCGGAATAAAAAGGAGACCATTTACTGCTATTCCGATGAAGAGCGCGAGGCTGCTACAAAAAAATTCGGACCCAACCACGAAATTACCCGATTCAAGGGTCTTGGTGAAATATCACCGAGTGAATTCAAACACTTCATAGGACCGGATATTCGTCTGGAACCCGTTAAACTCGGAAAAGAAGATGATATCCATAAAGTACTGGAATTCTATATGGGGAAGAATACACCCCACAGGCAGGATTTTATTATAGAGCGCCTTAGAGTTGAAGAAGATGTTATTACGTGAGAACGACGGAGAAGAATTTTAACCCATGAGTGACGATCAAAATAACAGCAAGAATATACCTGACGAATACAACCGTTCCGACGGCAACCAGGACGGACAAACGGGCTATGGATCCCGTATTACACACCTTACAGGGATGTATGAAGAATATTTTATTGACTATGCTTCCTACGTCATCCTCGAAAGAGCCGTTCCCAATATACAGGATGGATTAAAACCTGTTCAGCGTCGCATACTTCATTCCATGAAACGCCTGGATGACGGACGCTACAACAAAGTAGCAAACATTATCGGCCATTCCATGCAGTTCCATCCCCACGGAGACACCTCCATCGGCGATGCATTGGTTCAGTTAGGCCAAAAAGAGCTGCTGATCGATATGCAGGGAAACTGGGGCAATATTTTTACTGGCGACAGCTCAGCCGCACCCAGGTATATCGAAGCAAGATTATCTCCCTTTGCCACAGACGTGGTGTTCAACCCGAAAACCACAACCTGGAAGCTGTCGTATGACGGCAGGAACAAGGAGCCCCTGGCACTGCCGGTAAAATTTCCACTGCTGCTGGCACAGGGGGCAGAAGGTATCGCCGTTGGACTCTCCTCCAAGATACTTCCACATAATTTCAATGAGCTGATCGATGCCTCAATCAAACACCTCCAGGGAAAAAGTTTTGAGCTGCTCCCAGATTTTCCCACCGGGGGGAACGCCGATTTCAGCAAATACAATGATGGCAAGCGCGGTGGACAGGTCCGCGTAAGGGCGAAGATCGAAAAACTGGATAAGAAAACACTGGTGATCCGGGATCTTCCCTTTGGCAAAACTACCGGCACCCTGATTGAATCCATTATCAAGGCAAATGAAAAGGGGAAAATCAAAATCCGGAAAATAGACGACAATACGGCAGAGTTTGTTGAGATCATGGTACACCTCGCTCCCAATATATCATCCGACAAAACCATTGATGCGCTCTATGCTTTCACCGATTGTGAAGTATCCATCTCACCAAACTGTTGTGTAATTCAGAATGACACACCTATCTTCGTGGGCGTCAGCGATGTACTAAGGAATAGCACAGACAATACCAAGGAGCTGCTGCGCCAGGAACTGAACATCCGGCTTGGAGAACTCGAAGAGCAATGGCACCTGTCATCACTGGAAAAGATTTTCATTGAAGAACGGATCTACCGCGACATTGAAGAGTGCGAAACCTGGGAGGCGGTGATCGAAGCGATCGACACCGGTCTGGAACCATTCAAAAAGCTGCTCAAACGAGAAGTTACCCGCGATGATATCGTTAAGCTGACAGAGATCAAAATCAAAAGAATTTCCAAATTTGATGTCAAGAAGGCCGATGAACTGATACGAAATATCGAAAACGAAATCAAAGAGATCCGTCACCACCTCGAAAACCTGGTGGAATACACCATCGACTATTTCCGGAACATCAAGAAAAAGCATGGCAAGGATAAGGAGCGGAAAACTGAGATCCGCAGCTTTGAAAATATCGTCGCCTCAAAGGTTGTTGTTGCCAATGAAAAGCTGTATGTGAACCGAACCGACGGATTCATTGGCACTGGACTGAAAAAGGATGAGTACGTCTGCGACTGTTCTGACCTGGACGACATCATTGTATTCCTGAGAGATGGAACCTATGTCATCAACAAGGTGGCCGAAAAGCTCTTCGTCGGCAAGAACATTATTCATGCCGCTGTATTTAAGAGAAACGATAAGCGGACCATCTACAATGTGATCTATTACGACGGAAACACAGGAAACACCATGATGAAACGGTGTCCGATCACAGGGATCACAAGGGAAAAGATTTACAATATCGGCAAGGAACATAAGAACACAAGGATTCTCTACATGACGGCCAATCCCAACGGCGAAGCCGAAACTGTGAAGGTCAATCTTAAACCCAGGCCGCGCCTGAAAAAACCTGTATTTGAACTGGATTTCAGTGAACTGGCCATCAAAGGAAGGAATGCCTCAGGGAACATTCTCACCAAATATGCTGTGCATAAGATCGCCATGAAGGAAAAAGGGGTATCAACCCTTGGAGGTAGAAAGATCTGGTTCGATGAAGATGTGAACAGGCTGAACGCAGACGCCAGGGGTACATTCCTTGGTGAATTTTCGGGAGACGACCGCATCCTGGTAATTACAAAATCCGGTGCCTTCAGGATTACAAATTTCGACCTGTCCAACCATTTTGAAGATGACCTTCAGATAATCGAAAAATTCAGATCCAATAAGATTTGGTCAGCTGCCTATTACGATGCTGAGCAGGAATACTATTATATCAAACGGTTCCATATCGAACCCTCAGAAAGGCTGGCAAGCTTTATCGGTGAACACCCTGAATCCAGGCTTATCCAGATCATGGAGGTAGAATACCCAAGACTGGAACTTAAATTCGGCGGTAAAAACAAAGACCGGGATTCAGAGATCATCGAAGTGGCTGAGTTTATTGCCGTAAAGAGTTACAGGGCCAGGGGAAAACGACTGTCCAATTACGAAGTAAGTGTAATCAAACAACTGGAACCCCTGATCCCCGAAAGCGAAGATGAAAATCCGGAACCTGAGAATGAGGCTAACCAACTCACAAAGCAGGAAAAACCAATAACAGCTGAAAACCAAAAAACGGAACAGCAGGTAGTGGAGAAAATACCTCCCGCAAAAAAAACTGCATCTTCCGGCAAGAAACAAAAACCTGAAGAGGTACCGCTTGAAGTAATAAAACCACCTGAAGGAGAGGAGAAAGAGACGGCAGATAAAAAAGAGAAAGCCCCGGAGAAAAAAGATGCAAAGTCCGGTGACGATAAAAAGTCCAATGGCCAGATGAAGCTGGAATTGTGATCAAGTCTGTCAATACTGACAACCTCCGAAAAAACAGCATGCATGCATACACGGATTTACCTGATAGGTTTCATGGGCTCGGGGAAAAGTACCCAGGGAAAAATGATCGCCAGGATGATGGGGTACGATTTCCTGGACATGGATGACTGGATCGAGGAGCAGGAAGGCATGACGGTACCGCAAATATTCAGTGAATATGGCGAGGCCTATTTCAGGAAGAAAGAGAAAATGGCGATCAGGGCAACCGGCACATTGGAAAAAACTGTCATTGCCACCGGAGGTGGCGCGCCATGTCACGGAGATAACATGGAACTCCTGAAAGCATCAGGCCTTACAATCTACATCAAGCTCACTGCGGATGCGCTCATTAGCCGCCTGAGCACGGCGAAAACCCGCAGACCCCTTCTTGAAGGAAAAACCGATGATGAGGTCCGGACCACCGTCAAAGAAATGCTTAACGAAAGAGAGACCTTTTACAAACAGGCCGACATGATCATTGATGGACTGGGAAGGGTGAATGAGAGAATCGTAAACGCCATACAAAGAAGGGGCTAAAACAACCCTTCAAGGAGGATGGCTGAGAGATTCTCTGAGAACGTTTCCAGTAAAACGCTTTCTGTCATCTTCTTATCGTGTCGCCTGCCTGTCAGCAGAAGCGACGGAACCGCAGGATCAAGATCGCCGCCTACCATTCCGGATATTTCGACCTTCTCCATGATTCCCTTTGCCACTGTAGTCCTGAACTGAATACCATCAACCTCTTTCTCAACCACATATTTCGGTGAATATCCGTAATTCCAATCCCACCCGGTGTATTTTTGTTCCCGAAGCTTACCAATCGCGCGCCTGTCACCCTCCGAAAAAACATAAACAGTATTCCCCGGATCACTCCTGAGCATGGTATTAAACACGTGATCGTAAAAGTCAGGAGCATCCATCTTATCCTTCAGCAGGGTACTGATATTTACCACCTTTGACCTGACTGACCTCACGGCTTTGTCCCTGAATTGCAGTGCATCAGTATATAAACAATGCGCCAGTCGGTCCAGGTCAGCATTAAACAATAAAGTCCCGTGGTGCAACACCCGGCTTTTGTATACATGACTGGCAGTACCAGATATCTTTCCCTCCTCAGTACTGACCTCGTTACGGCTTCCCAACACCGCCTTCACCCCCAGATCATTTAACAAGGCAATCACCGGCGCAGTGTAGTACCCGAACCTGATGTAATCACCGGTCTTTTCATTGGTTATAAAAGAATAGTTCAGATTTCCCTGATCGTGATACACCGCTCCCCCTCCGGATATCCTGCGTGCCAGCAAAATCTCCTGTTCTTCAATGTAGCGCAGGTCTATCTCAGCCAGCGCATTCTGATGCTTTCCAATGATCACCGACGCATCGTTCACGTACTGAAAATAGTATTCATCTGCAGAATTCCTGAGCAGGTACTCCTCCGCAGCAAGGTTAAAATAAGGATCGGTAGTATGACTGCGAATACATCTCATCAGGCAGACTGTTTCATGGGGTCTCCCATCTTCCATGAAACAGGAAGCATCCCAACCACCCAAATATTAAGAAGATACACCAGGTAGCCGCACAAGATCCCCAACAAGGCCCCACCAACAACATCCCCCGGATAGTGCACCCCAAGATAGATCCTGCTGTACCCCACAATGGCAGCCCAAAAAATCATAACCACAGTAAACCAGCGCCTCCTTACCACCATGACAAGAAAAAATGCCACACCAAACGCATTGGCAGCATGGGAAGAGACAAATCCGTATTGCCCACCACACCTGCCGTTCACAATATGTACCAGTCCTGAAATTTCGGGCTCATGACACGGTCGGAGACGTTCAAATACTTCCTTGAAAAGATGCACAGAAACCTGGTCAGCCAATGTAATCGTTAACACAACAAAAAGTAGTAACGGTATAAGCTGAAGGCGCTTTGTCCAGGCCAGGTAGCCAAGCAAAAGCAGGTAGAAAGGCCACCAGGTTATCTTTCCGCTGATCCAAACCATGATACTGTCGAACGACTCATTATGAATCCCATTTAGAAACAAAAACAACCTGGTATCGATCTGGTTCAATGCTTCCATGAGGACGGATTATTCCTTCATATCAACAAAACCATTGCTTTGCTCATAATCATCCAGGTTGCTGAAAGAATACTGGTAACTCATCGGCACGATTTCATTGTATTCCTCCACAGAAGCATTGGAAAGACATGCATCGATAATTCGTTTTCCTGTATGAAGCAGGTCTTCTTTGAGAAACTTTTGAAGCTCCTCCTTGAAGAATTTCTGAAGTATCTCTGCCCCGGCATCATAGCCTTCAAATCCAACCTCCGTCTGATTATATACTTTAAGGAACCTTGAGGGGATCTTGGACCCCTCAATGGTAAGGTAGTTCAATTCATAACCCAGCAGCGAACTACGCGCCGGCTGAAACTGGTCACTCTTTAGTTTTGCCACCCCCCTCCGGGTCAGGTATTCACGCATCAGGAGCTGGGGCTTGAACCCAACCTGCCAAACACCAATGTTCTGGTTGGGTACCAGTGTGAAGGTGGTTCGCGGTGTTTCAATAATTTGCTTCAGAAACATATTGGCATGGGTCACCTGCTTGCCTGTGGCAAAAGGCCAGTAAGACCCTACCCCTTCACTCTCCATATTTCCGGAGGTTACGATGCTGGGGTTCTTATGTCCACGGGGTGCAACAAGACGCCATAACCAGGCCAGGGCCGGTGGTAATATATGGTATAGCCCAAGTATCCCGTAAGAAGGTGCTTCTTTAGAACAGGAGGGTGTTCTGATCCCAAAACTGCGGATATCAACCGAAACCGGCTTATCAACTACATTGGGGACACACCCCCTGGGCAATACCACCCTGGGGTTGGGACATGGCTTTCCAGGTTCATCCTCCACGTGTTCCCAGATGAGGGCTGTAGATTCTGGTTTCGCGTCAATATTTAAAAATAAAAGGGGCCTGGTCGGATTGATGGTAGTTTTTTCAAGGAATGGATCATCACCATATTCCTTTACACTGTCTACCCTTATGAACCAGGCGTTCTCAGCATCCAGGATCCGCAATTTTCCATCCTTGCGCTGCAGGGAGGGGTGGCAAAAGGCCATATCGTCGGCCACCGGATTGAAGGTACAGAAACGTGGAATGGTAATATACCGCTCCTCACCCGTGATCCTGTTCTTGCCAAGTGCCACCCGTCCGTCAGGTTCCCTGAGGATATGCTGGTGAAGCTCACTCTTCCCGCCACCACTGGCACCTTCATGCATAAAGGTTGTGATGTTGTCGTACGGACTGATCGACTGCACAGCAGAACAGTGGGCCGTCAGCCACTCTTCCCTCTCTCCCTGGTCGAGCACTACACTGTACAGCCCCTTCTTGGCACTGGGTCCGGGATAGAGGTTGTAAGCATACACCTCATGCATCCCTTCAGACCTTTTATGCACAACAACCTGTTTGCCCTTAAAATGGGTATGCCTGAAAACGGGGGCGACATATATGACGGAATCCAGCACACTTCCCTCTTTTAATCGGTCAACAGGTATCATCTCCTGAAGCATGGAGAGTCCCATCGCAAAGAACGCTGCATTGGCCGGCGCAATGGCCATTCCGAGGGATCCGATACCCATACGTCCGGCAAAATAGAAGAAAACAGCCAGCTCCTGCCCAGCCAGCCAGTCAAACGTCTCCTCCTGAAGCTTGGTAAAATCATATCCGTATTTGTCCCTGAACCTTTTCTTATCTGTAGGCAGGTCATCAGCAATCGACATGCTGCCGGGATCCCTGCGCCGCATATAAGGCTCTGTATAATTAGCTGCAATACCGTTTTTTACACGCTGAACAATTGCTTCAGTAAATATTCCCTTTCCAGGTACGTCATAGGCAACTTCATAGATGTTTTTCTCCCTGCCATTGGTAGCTGCATCTGCCAGATCCAGGGTAGCATTAAATACAGTATACCCCTTACATGACTTCAGCAATTTTTCAATATTATCAGGTAAAACGACCTGCTTTTCATCAAGAATAGTGAAGAATTCCTTCATATTGTATTTCCATTAAATTGCGCCGTCTAATTCATATTTCAAGCACAAACTTAGATTTTTTTATTTAAACTGAAATCATAATGGGGTGTTTTTATTAAAATTTGAAAGAGCTGGCTCTCATTAACGGTTCATCATCTGCCAGATTCGGTCATTCAGTTCGACAAGACCGATTTTTGCTATCGATGAGATAAAAAGCGCGGGGATATCAGGAAGGTCGTGCCTGATCTCCTCCTGCAGCTCCTCATCCAGCATATCGGATTTAGAAATGGCCAGTAAACGTTGCTTATCGAGCAGCTCAGGATTATATTTTCCCAGTTCATTCACCAGCACTTCATACTCTGTCCGAATATCATCACTATCGGCTGGTACTAAAAACAGCAACATGGAATTTCTTTCAATATGCCTGAGAAAACGGTGCCCCAGCCCTTTGCCCTCACTGGCCCCTTCAATAATTCCGGGTATATCCGCCATAACGAACGATTTATGGTCCCGGTACTTGACAATTCCCAGGTTTGGCACAAGGGTGGTAAAGGGATAATCTGCAATTTTTGGCCTGGCAGCTGAAAGCACCGAAAGCAATGTAGACTTACCGGCATTGGGAAATCCTACCAAACCAACATCAGCCAACAGTTTCAGCTCCAGCACAACCCAGTCTTCCTGCCCTTCCTCTCCTGGCTGTGCAAATCTTGGGGTCTGAAAGGTGGATGACTTAAAATGATCATTTCCGAGTCCACCCCTGCCCCCGGGCATCAGTATCTTTTCTTCGTTATGTGCGGTGATCTCAAACAGCTGCTCACCTGTTTCGGCGTTTTTTGCTATAGTCCCAAGCGGAACATCAATAATTGCATCCTTGCCATCGGCCCCTGATTTCAGGGATGAACCTCCCCCTCCCCCATCAGTGGCAAAGATATGCCGCTTGTATTTCAGGTGAAGTAAGGTCCAGAACTGCTGATTTCCCCTTACGATTACATGTCCTCCCCTGCCCCCGTCTCCACCGTCAGGTCCTCCCTTGCGATTAAATTTATCCCGGTGCAGGTGTGCTGATCCGGCACCTCCTTTACCTGACCGGCAAAAGACCTTTACATAATCAACAAAGTTGGAATTGCTCATACGACAAAAATACGAACATTCCGACAATGTTGGCCATGAAACACCATGAAAGAAAAATAATGATGTGTAATTACTGCTTCAATAAGTCTCTGAAGGCCACAAGGAGATCTTATTCAGAATAATCAGCAAAACAGTGTTGGATTGAAATCAGGAGGGCTGATGGAACTTTTCAAATCCCTCAATTTCCTTCACAATCCGCTTAAAAATCTCCTCAACAGTGCCCAACCCGTTTACAGGAATATGCTTATGCATTTTTTCATAATAATAGGTAACAGGAACTGTCTGCCGTTCATATACATCAATCCTGTTATTAATCGTCTGCTCATTATCATCAGAACGCCCCATCTCCTTACCACGCTTCAGCAGTCTGGCAAGCAACTCCTCGCGAGGCACTTGCAATGATATCAGCATGGTAACACGCTCATCATAGTCGGTCAGAACCTTTCTTAACTCCCTTGCCTGCTCCACTGTCCTGGGAAATCCGTCGAAAATAAAACCAGGACCCTCCTTATGTTCCTCTACCTTCTTTTTGATCATTCCAATCACAATCTCATCAGAAACCAGTTCGCCTGCATCCATGATCTTTTTCGCAGCCATTCCGAGTGAGGTTTGCTCTGCAACCTCACTCCGAAGGAGATCACCGGTGGAAATATGCACCAGTTTATATTTTTCAATCAGCTTTTCAGCCTGGGTTCCTTTACCTGAACCCGGAGGTCCGAACAATACAATATTCAACATGTCAATAACTAATTTGATATAAAAAAATAATGATATACAAAGGTACAAAACTACAGATCATTCCTTCACTAAAGTGTAAATTTCAGGAAGATTTCTGGCATATCCGTTATAGTCCAATCCATAACCGAGCACAAATTCATTTGGAATTTCGAAGCCGACGTAGTCCAGCCTCACCTGCCGTTGCAGGGCATCGGGCTTATGTAGCATGGTGGCCAGGAGAATCTCCCTGGGTTCATAACCGTTCAGCTGTCTGACAATGGTGTCCAGTGTGATCCCTGTATCCACAATATCCTCAAGCACAACGACCGTACGGTCCCGGAGATCCTGGTTAATACCGATCAGCTGTTTCACAGCACCGGTGGTCTTAGTGCCTTCATATGAAGCCAGCTTTAAGAAAGTGATCTGACAAGGAATGGTAATCTGCTTAAACAGGTCGCTCGCAAACATAAAGGCACCATTGAGAATACCCAGGAAGATCGGATTTTTATCGGCCAGATCTCGGTTCATCTCCTCAGCAATACGCTCTACCTCTGCCTTTATACGCTCTTCCGAAATACTGGTCTCAAATACCAGCTCGAGCACTTTGATTCTTTTCTTCGCCATGCGATAAGGTTTTTACGAAGATAACCAATTTGCAGAAAGATACCTGCAGGAATTGTTCAATATATTTGCCACACTGCACAAACATCCAGTCGCCCCCCTATATAGTCTGGCATCCAAAAAACACTGTGCTATATGGATATTTCAACAAAAAAAACGAAATTTACCAGCGGAAAAACCGATAATAACCACTCTTAATACATTAACATTATGAAAGCAAAAGTCAGCATTATCATGGGATCCACATCTGATCTTCCGGTAATGGAACAAGCAGCAAAAATCCTTGATGAATTTGAGATACCCTTTGAGATCAACGCTCTGTCCGCACACCGCACACCGCAACAAGCAATGGATTTTGCACGTGGTGCATACGATCGCGGCATACGGGTCATCATCGCAGGTGCTGGTGGAGCAGCCCACCTTCCGGGTGTCGTTGCTGCACTCACACCGCTACCGGTAATCGGAGTTCCTGTAAAAGCCTCCATCTCGCTCGACGGATGGGACTCACTGCTGTCCATTGTTCAAATGCCTCCGGGCATACCGGTAGCAACAGTTGGGATCGACGGTGCAAGGAATGCAGGAATCCTTGCTGCACAAATCCTTGCAACAGGCGATGAAGTAATTCTGGAGAAAGTTCAAAAGTTTAAATCAGGGTTAGAAAATAAGATTGTTCAGGCCAACGAAGAACTGAAGAAGGTCAAATTCAAATTCAAGACCAACTGAATAGCCCTATAGCATAAACACATATTCTATGATATATCCATTGATACAATGGGCATTGAAGAGACCGGGAATCATCATCCCGGTCTTTTTTTTGTCCCTGTTCCGGATGACGACCGGGCAGGAAGTCTGTCCGGGAGCAGGGAGCCTGGCGCTGGGCGGGATCAGCTCACTTGAGGAACATGTTCAGCAGGTTTCCCGTAACCCCGCACTGCCCGGGTCTGCAAAGGGGCACCTCCTTGCCGCAGGACATGTCCGCCCATATCTGCTAAAGGAGATCGGTATTACCACAATTGAAGGCGTGCATCCGGCATTCCCTGGAACCGTTCAATGGAAAATTTCAAATTATGGACTGAAAGGGTTCAGGCAGTTCGAATCCGGTCTGGGATTCGGAATGCTGCTAAGAGAAAATTTATCTGCAGGCATCAGCTTCCACTACTACAATACCGTCACAAAGGAACAGTTCAATTACCTGTGGACCTTTGGTCCGGGAGCCGGCATCCACTACAGGATCACCTCCCGCACCGCCCTGGCAGTGCTGGTGAAAAATCCGTTCAGTACAGGAAACCATGCCCACTACGGACCGGGGTTCCCCGCCGAAATAACGATGGGAATCTCCCGTGTGATATACGAAAACACGACATTGTTTTCAGAGATGACCCTCCTCTCCCCGGGGCTTTTGCTGATGAGAACAGGGCTCTCCTGTATGATCCCTTCCGGAGTAACAATCAGGGCAGGATACCACGCTCATCCGCATACCTTTTCCTTTGGTGCTGGTATTCGTTCCAACCAGCTGTTGATCGATCTTTCATTTGCATGGTCGGCTGTTCCGGGCATCACTCCTGCCACGATGATCACATGGCTACCTGAAAAATGAAGTGGATGTGGATCATACCGGCACTGATCATATGTGGTATACCATCGGTCTGCCAGCAGGCGGATTTGCTGGAAGAGTTGGCGCTTCAGATCGTGGAAAACGGAAATACAGAGGATGCGGAACAGCTGCATGAATGGATTACCGAACTAATGCGTAACCCACTGAATATCAATTCCTGCTCAAAAAGCAAACTTAACGGGTCCGGACTACTCACACCCTTCCAGGTCCATGGTATTCTGAAATACCGGGATGCATACGGACCCTTCTTCAGCATATACGAGCTGGCAGCCATTCCTGGATTCAGGAGGGAGTTTCTTGAAAACATCACACCCCTGATAGCTTTCACTGATGATGACGGTCCCGGAAAGAACATCCATCACCGGGGATACCTGCTTACAAACCTGTCCGACCGCTTCCCGCACTCAGCTGCCTACCTGCGCAACGATACTGTTTCGCCACATTATGCAGGTCAACCGTTCAAATTTACCAGTCGCCTGAAATATGAGGCAGGAACGCAGTGGGTGTTTGCCGCTTCATTCGACAAAGATCCGGGGGAACAATGGACCAACCGGAAAAGTCCTGAACATCTTTCAGGCTATATCCAGTACCGGCCCGAAAAGATACTCAATAACCTGGTACTGGGAAATTTCAGGATACACCGCGGCATGGGCCTTGTTCATGGAACCGGATTTTCTGCAGGAACGGCCGGAACAACAGGTATAGCAATGAATGGCTACAGGCGATCCTATGTTAAAGCATTTGCATCGACAATGGAATATGATTACTACAGGGGATTGTATGCAGCGGCGGAAACCGATAAATGGAGCGTCGACCTCTTTTTCTCTGAACGCCCGGAAGACATCTCGCTTTTCAGGATAGAAAACGGTGCGGATCTCTATGAACAGGTGCGAAAAACCGGGCTTCACCGCACATCCCCCGAACGCGATGGGTACAACCTTGCCAGGGAACAGGCCGCCGGGTGTTCAGTGAACTGGTCATCCGACCAGGGCTACCTTGGCGTGGCAGGTACGCGGTCGCAACTGCAGCTGACGGAGGGGGGCGTGGATTCTGTGAGGCTCCTGGGTCCGCTAGTGGTTCCTGATACCGGCAGAAGCAACCTGTCGCTCTACGGCGTCTATTTTGGCAACGGACTTGAACTCTTTGGAGAAGCAGCAATCGACCACCAGTACAGGATCGCCTGCACCGGCGGAGCCACATATGAACTGAATGTCGCTACCATGCTCAGCCTGTCTGTCAGACGCTACCAACCCGGCTTTACCGGCCAGACACCGAAAGCCAGCGGAACAGGTTCAGAACCGGAGAATGAGTCAGGCATGAACTGCGGCATGGTCATCACGCCATTCAGCCAGGCCCGCATGTTCCTGAATACCGATATATCCCGAAGCATCCTGACAGCTGCAGGCACTCCGCCAGGATTTCGCTTCAGGAGCAATGTGCGTTTCGTATACAATCCGGTAGAGGAAGCAGAGATGCTGATCGTATACAGCAACCGTTCAGGCCCGGTACTGTTAACCGGTGCAACACCAGGCAACGGATATTACAGCAACGAATCACTGAACAGGTATCGCTTCCATGCAACATACAACCTGTCGGAAAAGACAAGGCTTTCAGCCAGGATCGAGTGCTCAGTAATGCAGTCGGGCGGTGACAGGCACAATGGGAAGACAGGCTATGCACAATTCAAAACATCACCCAAAAAGGGCACCACCATGCTGTACCGCCTTCTTTTGTTTGATTCTGAATACTGGGATAACCGCATCTACACGTATGAACCGGGGGTACGCTACAGCTTTTTGTTTCCCGCATGGCACGGCAGGGGAACCAGGAATGTTGTTGTCACCTCCCTGAAGCCATGGCGGTGGCTGACGATAAGGGGGAAATTAGGGTTAACGAACTACGCCCACAGGCGTGAAACAGGAACTGGCCACGACACCCGTAAGGGCAACCGAATACTGGACGCCGAACTGCAAGTACAGATCGACTTATAAAAAATTTTAGTCGAACTTAATGTCTTTTAGGTTCAGCTGGATATTTTTACGTCCCCGGTACTCATTCTCCTCCACCGAATAACAGATATCGAACGAGCTGCCCTGCTGGATC
>JAGYMF010000025.1 GCA_018400695.1 Bacteroidales bacterium
TGGGAAATACAATGCCCGAATTTTCGATGGACCGCAAACCTGTATCGAAGCTGACGTCGTTTCGCTGAAAGGTTTGTACCAATCCGCCAGTCTTTGGTTGCTTCTCAAACAGCGCAACCGACTGACCTGCTCTGGAGAGGTATGCAGCGGCGGTCAGGCCTGCAACACCTCCTCCTACCACTACGGCATCGTATTTCATTTTAAATGAAGATTATCGGTTTCTTTTTGATTTTAAAATTTCATTCGCAGCCAGCTTTCCTGTGAGTATGGACATAGGAACGCCTGCTGGACTGTATGCCCATTGTCCAGCCTGGTAAATTGAAGGTAGCGGTGTACGTACCGAACGGTCGGCAATCTGAATTTTATTGATTACAGGCATCTCTTTCTGAAATCTCCAGCCAACAATGGCCCCTTCAGCGCTGGATATTCTGTTTTCGATGCTGATGGGAGAGAATGAAAAACGGCTTATCACCTTGTCCTTTAGCAAAGGAAATACTGCATCAGAAATCACTTTCAACACACGGTTCTCTGTTTCTGAAGTAAACTCTTCAAGCCAGCCTGCTTCCTGTACCTTTTTAAATAATTCATGCTCTGCAAGGAAGCTGATAATCATCCCTGTTTTTCCGGGAGGAGCCAACGCTTTGTCTTTTAAACCGGGAATGGATATCTCGTATGTATTTAAGCAAAGGAATTTGTCAAGCCATGCAAGAATTTCTCCCTTGCCAAGCGTCGCAAAATCCCGCAACAGAATACGTAGCTGTTGTCGATGCGTTTCGCCCAATCCCTTTCGTGACGGGGTATAGAAAAAGTGGCCATTTGCAATCTTGCCAAAGCTTTCCAGGGGCTCGTCTACCTGAAGGAAAAGTGTAAAAACTGACTCACCACCCTTACTGTTGAGCATTTTTGTCTTCACATCTTCAAACCTGACCCTGATCTCTGCTGGGAGGTTTTCTGTTTCGCTAATATTGTACAGTGTTTTAAGGTCAGCCGCCCAGACAAGGTTTTTATAGTTATAAGTATGCCCCTTGTCATCTGTCACCAACTTTTCATTGGGAATTACATGGGTTACAATGGCACCTGTCTTTATTTTACCACCCAAACCAACGATCTTTGCACCCAATGCCTCCGCAAGTTTGCCCACGCCACCTTTTGGATAGAAATAGTCGAGGTAGAGCGAGAAATAGCTCAGAGCAAAGAATGTCGGGGTGTTTCTGAAAAAATGCTGGGAGATAATATCCCGAAGCGATGGATCCTTTACAACAGCATCCAGGTAATCTTCAACCGGTACCTGCATCCGGTTAATCTTACTTATGGTAAGCAGGAACCTGGGCAACCATGGGAGAAGTTTTCTGAAAATGAAGGAAGTGTCGCGCTTCAAGTCCTTGAAAACAGGATTTTCTATACCATAAAGCACATCCATATGCTTCATGATTTTTCGGATGGTCTTCACCACTTCATGAATCTCTTTCTTGCTATCGGGGTAGAAACCTATCAGTAAATCCCGGTATTTCGTTAAGCTGTCAAGATTTTCGATATGCAATATTTCGTTTTCAATACCCAGCGAGACGGGGCTTTTCATCATCCCGAGCTCAATATTTAAGTCCTTCAGCATCGGCAGGATAATTCCGGCATCTTCCAGTGCCCTGACCCCGGCATCGAAATGAAAGCCATTGCGGGAGAATGAGTTCACCAATCCGCCCAGCTCCCTGTTTTTTTCTATCAGAAGAACTTTCTGTCCCTCACGTGCCAGGTAGGCAGTGGCGGTCAGACCAGCAACTCCACCGCCAACAATGATGGTATCAAATGCATTATCAATCATAATTCTGAATGCGAATAACGAATATGCAATTTACAATTTATCGAACTTTTTCTCTTATATCTGTTATTTTCATTGTCTCTTCCCATAATTCGCGGGCAACCTCCATATCTATCGCAGGCGGTGCCGGCTCCTCCCCGGTCGTTAAATTAAAAAATTTTCCGCTAAGACCATCCATCTCTTCTGAAACGCCCAGGTAGTAAAGTGCCTCTGCAGAGATTTCAGGAGATTTTAAAATTTTGTCGAAGAAATTTCTCTTAAACCAACGGTACACCGGTCCGTTTTCCTGTCCTGTTTCTGTTTTTACCGCTCCCGGATGCATTGTATTGATGGTAACTCCTGTGTTTTTAAAGTATTCATCAAAAATCATCATGGATAGCAGCTGCGCCGTTTTAGCTGATCCGTATCCTTTCAGACCTGAATACCTTCGTTTTTCCCAGTTCAGATCATCGAGCCGTATCCCCCAGACAGCAAACCTGTGTCCTTCGGAACCCACCATGATGATGCGTGACTTCTCCTGGGCTTTTAGTTTATCGATTAAAAGATAATTCATTATAAACGAAGAAAGGTAGTGGATCACAAAAATTTTTTCTAATCCATCGGGCGACAGTTCCCGTTTGGTCAGGTAAACGCCGGCATTATGAATCATCACATCAATGGGCGTCTCTAACCGGGCCAGTTCTCCGGAAACACGAAAAACCTCGTTCAGATTCATTAGATCAGCTATCTTATAACCGCATTGTACGCCAAACTCATTTTCTATTTCAAGGCGAAGACGCTCCGATTTTTCAATATTCCGGTTTATGCATAACAGGTTTGCTCCTTTGGATGCGTATTTGCGGGCAGTAGCGTAGCCAATCCCGGAGGTGGCACCGGTTATTACTACAAGTTTATCTTTACAGTCGTCGTGACAAATTTCTGGATCTTTGCGATTGTTTCTGATCATCGCAAAGACATTAGACCACTGATACTCACGAATGTATTGTGCTGTTTTTTTTCTCATACAAGGCTGTTATCCAAATTTCCTGACCAGGAACCTGCGGTACATCTTGCCAAACCGGGGAATGTTATTGAATATATCGCCCCACAGATCGTAGTAATCACGCTGTTCTTTAATCAAACCCTCCTCGCTGAGCACCAGTTTCGTTGCACCATATATCGGGGTGTTGGGGTATTTTTTAAACATCATGGTCATGACCCAGTCGAACATGATCACATTGTCGTTATGGGTGATGGACAGGATTTCCATTTGCAGCTGCTTCGTACGCCTGGTAAGGCGGTTACACATGGCAATAAAATTGTCCAGCCCCTCAATTCGCTGAATCGTATCCTGAAAAACAATATCCTTATGGTAGTACGTAAAAATGTGTGACCAATCGGGTTTCCCCTCCCGGTTATAGGTCTGGGACCACAATTCCTGTATGGTGTCCTTATTCAGCGGGACCTCTCTTTGTTTTTCATTTAAAGGTTGTTGATCCAGAGAATTCATGCTGTTTTTAAATTTTGTTAAAGATAGTCGCCGTGTTCAGCCATGCAAGCTATTGATCTTCTCCCTGATTTTTTCCACTGAATAGGGTTTGGTGATCAGTTCATCAAAACCGACATCCTCAAAATCTTCGAAGAACATTTCCGGATTGTGCGCTGTGAGTGCAATGATCGGAACGGCATTCAGCGGGTACTCCATCTCATTGCGAATAAAATTAGTGGTCTCGATACCATTCATCACTGGCATCTCAATATCCATAAAGACCATGTCGACCTTAACTTTCCTCAGCACTTCAATGGCCTCTTCACCATTGTTTACGAGGATCACTTCGTTACCTGTCAGCTGTACAAGGTTGGATAACAGCAGCCTGTTTGCCGCGATATCATCTACTACCAGAATTGTCAATACATTCATCTCCTGCGGTTATTTTGCAAAGTAAATGGTTTTGCGGCTGACTGTTCCCGACTTTTGCCATAGTTTTCAACAATCGGGCTGTTATCATGAGCAAAAATGATTAATTTTAGAAGCAATTGAACACGTCTGATGAGCGACAACCAACCGAAAGAGATATCCGGACTGACGATGGCAGCAGGGTTTATTGCAGGACTGCTGGTTGCTGTTATTGTCTTTACCCTGGCGTTTTCACTTCATCACGAAGTGTTTCTCTTCGATCGGTTTTTTCAGCTGCACCGCGAACATCCACTGCTCATCCTGATCGATCTGTTCCCTCTTATGGGCCTTTTGTTGGGTTATCTTGTAGCAAACAGGCATGTAAAACAAGCTTCCCGTATCAGTGAACTGCATTCCAGGGAGCAGGAGAAGAATGCGTTTATTCGTTCAGCCATTGAGAATCTCACAGCGGGAAACCTGAACGCAACCATGACACGTGAGGATATCGACCGTGAGATCGTTCACAGTCTTGAATCGCTGCAGTCACGGCTGAAGGAGAACAGGGAAGCCAATAAAAAATCGAGGGAAGAGGATCAACAGAGAAACTGGACATCGCACGGACTTGCAGAGTTCGGGGACCTGTTGAGGGCGCACTCTTCTGACCGTGAAAAGCTTTCCTATGCTGTGATATCCGGACTGGTGAGGTACCTGGGCATCAACCAGGGTGGTTTTTTCGTTATTTCAGGAACGCAGGATGATCGTTGGCTGGAGATGATCGCTTGTCATGCCTACGACCGTAAAAAGTTTCCTGACCAGAAGGTGAAATGGGGAGAAGGGCTGATCGGGGCTGTCGCCATAGAAAAAAAGAGTTATTATACCGATAAGATTCCGGATGGATACCTGACCATCACTTCAGGACTGGGCCGAGCCAATCCTACCCATTTGCTGATCGTTCCACTGGTGCTGAACGATGAAGTTTTTGGTCTGTTCGAGCTGGCATCCTTCAAACCGTTTGAAAATTACCAGGTCCAGTTTGTAGAGCGGGTTGCTGAAAATACAGCGACCACGCTGAATATCCTCTACAGCAACCTGCGAACAGAGCAGCTGCTGAAGGAGACCCAGGAACAGGCCTCCCTGCTTTCAGCCCAGGAAGAGAAAGTACGGGAAAATATTGAAGCGCTGAAGAAGACACAGGCAGAGGCAGCGCTGCAGTCGGAACAGTTTATCAGCTTCACCAATACCGTGAACCATACCCTTGTAAGGGCAGAATATGACACCAACGGTGTGCTGCTCTATGCGAATACCCGTTTTCTGCGAAAGTTGGGGTATTCAGGAAACCGTGAGGTGGAGGGAAAGCATATCTCCATGTTTATCCATGCGGCTGACCAGGAATGGTTCAATGAGACCTGGAACAAACTGGCCAGTGGGGGTGTGCATTTTGAAGGCTATATGCGCCATGTGACGAAACTGGGGCAGGATCTCTGGACGATGGCTACCTATACATGTGTGCGGAGAGAGGATGGATCGCCGGAGAAGGTTTTGTTTCTCGCGATTGATAGTACACGGCAGAAGGAGGAGAGCCTGGGGTTTGAGGGACAGATCAACGCCATTGACAAATTGAGTGTAAAGGCTGAATTCAGGCCGGATGGGCGGATCATGGACTTCAACGCGATGTTTGAAAATACATTCAACTATGGAGCAAAGGAGATAGAGAACAAAAATGTTTTTGATTTTTTTACGCAGTCAGACCAGGAGCGGTTCAATGAGGTATGGGAGCAGGTGATCGCCGGAACCCCTTACCAGGGTCAGCTGAAAATGATGGGTAAATTCGAACAGGAGTTATGGTTCAGGGCGACGTTCACTTCTGTGATCGATCTGAATGGTGAGGTAGACAGGATTCTCCTGCTTGGTTTCGGGATTACCAAGGAGAAAGAACTGGAGATCTCCATGAGGGACCAGAACGAAGTGTTGAAGAAAAATGAAGAGGAGATGCGGCTGAAGAGCATGGATCTCAAACAGACGATTGATAAGTTGCAACGCAGCCAGCACGAAGAGAAGGAGGCGTTGCAGCGCACCTCCTCCAGGTATGCAGATATCCTTGCGGCCCACCCACTACCACTGGTCAGCATTAACAACCAGGGTGTAATCATCTTTTTTAACAAGGAAGCGGAAAAATTCTGGAAAAAATCATCTGCAGATGTGGTGAACCGGCATGCTGAGATATTGTTCGGGAAGCACCCGGAAGAGCAGGTGCTCAGGGATTATACAGATCCCGCCAGAACGGCAACTGAGACAGCATGTAAAAAGGCCAACCTCTCCCCTGCCGGTCAGCCGGAAAAAGAGGCGACCATCTCCATTATAAAAACAACCTCAGGGCCGGAATACATTTACACGATGATTATCCACAGCTACTGATCTGCAAGAGCCCCTTACTCCACAATCCACTGTACCAGTTTATCATGTTCAGGTTTTGTCTGCGGACTGAAATGGCCGACCAGGTTTCCCTCTTCATCGATCATATACTTCTGAAAATTCCACGTCACCTTGCTGTCAGCCAGCCCATTCTCTTTTTTTGAGGTGAGCCACTTATATAGTTCATGCTGCTCCTTTCCCTTCACCGATATCTTGCTCATCATGGGGAAGGTGACCCCGTAATTGACACTGCAGAAAGAGGCAATCTCCTCATTCGACCCCGGCTCCTGCTTCATAAAGTTATTGGCAGGAAAACCAATAATGATAAAATCATCTCCGCCATACTGCTCGTACAATGCCTGCAGTCCTTCGTACTGGGGGGTAAGTCCACACTTCGAAGCGGTGTTTACCACCAGCACTTTTTTACCCTTCAGCTGTGAAAGCGCATACGCATCGCCATTGATATCCTTTACTGTAAAATCGTGAAATGTCTTCTGTGCTGTTGCCGTTGTCATCATTATCGTCATTATTCCGGTTAATAAAATATATTTTTTCATTTTGTATTGTTTAAGTATGTATACAAAACAATTAACAAAACAGACGTTCAAAAGTTCGTAGATGATTGTCAGGTACAGTGCACTTCATCTACGATATTCACCATACGCGGATTCGACAGGTGAAAGCGCAACGGAGCAATATCAACTATTACGGACATTTGTGGAAGGCCGCAAATAAGAAACGGGTTACCGGGATTTGATCAGCAGTGTTCGCTACCATGCGAAAACAATGCTGTTAGATGCGTAGTCAACGCCAGGAGCTGGTTGTTCGTGTCAGATCATTGCCAGGGCATCGGACGGGATCCATCCCACCCTGCCGTCGCTGATTCGGATCTCTCTCCAGCTGCCCACATGGTCGTCCACCCGGATCTGTGTACCTTCGTGCAGCACAAAAAGGTCCGTACCTGAAAGGCTGGGGCTGCTCTTCACCACGACCGAGGGCATGATGATCACAGCACTGTCGGGCGCAACCATTTCCGTATTGCGGTGTATGGCGGCTGTAATTGAGAGGGCGAAAAAGAGCAGTGTTACCAGCCCTGTAAAGAATCCGGTTTTTTTAAGGCTGAGCCTGGAGGAGAAGATATAGATCAGGATACTGCCCAGGAGCAGGGCGAAAAAGATGAGTGCCAGGGTACTCCAGGTGCGTAGAGAGAACAGCTGGTACCCGAGCCTGATCCATGTACGGATAAACAGTTCAGGCACCTGTTCCAGCTGGTCCTCTTTGTATTGCGACACGTAATCGAGGTTCTTGCCGGCCTCTTCGTGGGATGGATCAAGTTTAAGGGCCTTTTCGTAATAGAGCACAGCATAGCCCAGTTTATTGGATCTGAATGCAGCATTCCCCATGTTATAATAGAGGTCGGCCGACGTTACCCCCAGTTCAACGATCGACTGGTAATCGGCCAGGGCCTGTTCAAACCGGCCTTCAGAATAGGCATTCCCGGCACTGGTATAGAGCGAGTCTGGCGAACCGCCGTACAGCAGCGGGAAGAGGAATAACGCGGATATGATCAGGTATTTTCTCATCGTACACGTATATTTTGCTCAAGTTTGTGCAGCAATCCGGCAGCATCTCCGTACAGGGTGTTCATGTCCGACCGTTCTGACGAGGGTGCGTACCGTGAATACTCGCATTCATCGATGATCCGGGACAGCTCCGTCAGCGTCTCCCCGGGCACCCCGGCGTTGCCGAGCAGTTCCAGCACTTTTTCGCGTGAAAGTGAAGAAGGTTCAATGGAGAGTTTATCAGAGAGGTACCCCCAGATGGCCTTCTCTGTCTCTTCGAAGAAGGTATCCTGCTCGTTCGATCTGCGCGCCTTGTCGGCGATCCTGAGCCGTCTTTTGGCCATCTTGTTTGCTTTCCTGTTCCGCAGCAGCCGCACATCAGCTTTCCGTTTGAAATAGAGGCGGAAGATCGTTGCAGCGGCGAGGAACAGAACGAAAAGGAGCATATAGAGCAGCCAGTAAACGGTGCTTTTGAGCGGCGAGGTGCCTATGGTCACAAATTCAGGAATGGTCCGCCGGATATCCAGGATATCGGTCCCGATATTCTCCACCAATTCGCCCCGTGCACCCGGGATATAGATCTGTCCGCCGTCGTCGGTCCCCTCTCCCTTCGCCACCGTAAAGAGAAACTCTTCCGTGGTCGCGGTCTGGTATTTCCCGGTGGACGGATCGAACCACGAGAAACTTACCGGGGCGATCCTGAAGCTTCCGGCATGGCGGACAACGAACGGGTATTCGAAGGTAACGGTTCCTGAGACCCTGTTTCCGGAGGTGCTCAGCTTCGTCGATTTTGTCGTTTCATAGATATCATGATCGGGCGGGAAATCGATCCTGGGCGCACCCAGCAGCGAAACATTCCCGGTACCGGAGATGGTCACCACCAGGCTCAGTGCATCGTTCACCTGCACCTGGTTTGCCGACAGCTTCGCCGAAAATTTGAAGTCACCCACAGCGCCTGTAAATCCTGAAGGCGCATTGGGCGGCAGGGGTTTGACGTTGATGGTCACCGGACGGGTGGCGATTTTCACCGGCACATCCTGGTAGCGGTCAAAAAACGGATCGTTAAAAAACTCGTCGAACATGCTCCCTGCTCCCTGCTGTCCGCCCACCCGCCGGGGGATGGTCCACTCCGACTCAAACGGTTCGATCACCAGCTTGCCGGCTTTCTGCGGGATCAGCACATGCCGTTGCAGCACCTGTGTTACATGCGTTTTTCCGCCGACATTCTCCCGCGAAGATGCCTGGTCGGCATCCAGCGAATGTTTATAAAAGCCTTCATACGGCACCTCCTTCAGTCCGCCGGTTGGCCGGGTATTCACACTGGTATACACCTTTAGCTCGGCAACAAACTGCTCTCCCACATAGACAGAGGTACGTGAGGGCAGCACCCGGAGGAAGACCGGTTGTTGCGCAGATTGTTCCGATGTTTCGCCAGACGCAGCCGTCGTGCTGCCGGCAGATCCGGAGCTCCCTGTCCCGCCACCCGATGTCCCGGCCACTGTAATCTGAACGGGATTGGTCTCGTAGGTCTCCCTTTTCACCTTCACCTTTACCGGGGGAATGGTAAAATCGCCTGTACTGGTTGCGCGGAGGATGTAGGTATAGGAGGCGGTGGTTTTCGCAGTCATTTTACCGTTTATCCATTGTGTAGAGGAGGAGAAGCTGCTGAAGGGTCCGGACAGCAGCTCAAAATGGCTCATTTCCGGGAACTGGATGCTGCCCTGCTCATTGCCTTCGACCGTGAACTGGAACTGGTCACCCACCTTCACAGTGGCGGGGGCGGAGGCGACAAATGCAGTTTCCTGTCCCCACAGTGCGAGCACCATGAAGAGGAATCCTGCCGAAAGTATGTTTCTTTTTGCTGACATCGGGCTACCAATCTTTATCAGTTTTAATTTTGGCTGCTTTCGCTTTCTGCTCGTCCACCTTCTCCCGCACCTCCTTCTCCTTCTGAAGGATCGCCTGCAGCAGGCGTTCAGCCTCTTCCCTGCTCAGCTCCTGCATCTGCTGCTGGTCCTGCTGGTCCTGTTGTTCATTCTGCTGCTGTTCGCTTTCCTGTTGTTGGTTCTCCTGTTGTTCCTGTTGTTCCTGTTGTTGCTGGTCCTGTTCGCCCTCCTGCTGCTGGTTCTCCTGGTCCTGCTGCTGGTCATCCTGGTTTTGGTCCTGGTTCTGCTGGTCCTGGTTCTGCTCCTGTTGCTGCTGTTCCCTCAGTTTCTCCAGGGCATAGGCCAGGTTATAGCGGGTATCCTCATCGTTGGGATTCAGCTTCAGGCTTCTCTTGTACGCCTCGGCCGCCTCCCTGTACTGCTGTCCCTCCAGCATCACATTCCCCATGTTATGGAGAAGCTTGGCCTGCTCCGCCGGATCGGAGGTCTCCCCCATCAGCTGTGCGAAACGCTCTCCCGACTCCTCCAGCTTCTGCTGCTGGTAGAGTGCTGCCGAGGTATTGTACCGGGCGACATAGGAGTCTTTGCCCGCCTCCTCCGCCTTTCTGAACATAATTTCAGCTTCGTTATAGTTTTCGTCCATATAGGCCTTGTACCCTTCGCGGATATGTTTCCGCTCTTCCTGACCCGAGGCCAGGAATGGCAGTACAAGCATCGTATATATCAAATATTTTCTCACCATATCACATCCTGAATAGGTTCAACTTCCTGATCAGCCTGCTCCGCCTGAGCTGTATCAGTGCTTCGACAAGCAGCAGCAGCAGGCCGAAGCCCACGAAATACTGGTACCGCTCGGCGTAGTCGGCATAGACCTTTTTCTTCATCTCTGTCCGCTGAAGCTTATCCAGCTCCTCCATGAGGCTGTTCACCCTGTTCACCGGGATATAGGCACCATCGGCCGCACCGGCGATCTCTATCAGCAGGCGTTCGTTCAGTTTGCTGACAACAACAGTGCCATCCTTGTTCCTTCTTTTGGCGCTGCTGCCGGGAGCTACCGGGATGGGCACGCCCGACGGATCTCCCAGTCCGATGGTAAAGATACTGATTCCCTTCTCCCATGCCTTGCTGGCAGCGGCAATGGCATCTCCCTCATGGTTCTCGCCGTCGGTGATCACAACGATCGCCTTGTTTTTTACCGAGCCGTTATCCTGCAGCTCCTCTTCATCGGTTGGAAAGGAGCGCGTTGCCAGTTCAATCGCAGCACCGATGGCTGTCCCCTGTTTAGAGACCATATCGGGTCCTGTTGTGGAGAGGAACATTTTCACGCTGGCGTAATCGTCCGTGATGGGGATTTGCGTGTAGGCATCACCCGCGAAGACGATCAGCCCGATCTTGTCATTCTCCATCTCGTCCACCATCCGGCTTATCAGCTGCCTGGCCCTCCCGATCCGTGAAGGCCTCACATCTTCGGCGAGCATACTGTTGGAGACATCCAGGGCGATGATCACCTCCCTGCCCTTCTGCTCCACCTCTCTGAGCATCGAGCCGACACGTGGCCCGGCCGCTCCAACCACCAGCAGTGCCAGTCCTCCGAGCACCATCACGAACTTCCACCTGTAGGCCGACAGCGATGCTTCGGGCATCATGTAGTCCATCAGTTCCCTGTCGCCGTAAGCCTCCAGGTCACTCCTTCTCCTCCTGAGCGACACCAGGTACAGTGCAGCAATCACCGGGACGATCAGCAGTCCCCAGAGCATGTATTCACGTTCAAATTGCATTAAACTTTCCATCATCACGGTAGCGTTCTCAATAATGTATAGCGCAATGTCACTTCAAGTCCCAGGATGATCAGGGCCAGGAGCAGCAGCGGAAAGTACTCCTCATTCCGTTTGCTGAACTGTTTCACATCCAGCTGCGTCTTCTCCATGGCATCGATCTCCTCATAGATTTCCCGCAGCTTATCGTTGTCCGTTGCCCGAAAATATTTTCCACCGGTAAGGATCGCGATCTTCTCCAGCACCTCTTCGTCGATCTCCACCTGCACCTTTTGCACCACCGTTCTTCCGAACATATCCTGTACCGGATAGGGTGCGGTACCCCGGGAGCCCACGCCGATCGTGTATACGCGGATGCCGAAGCCCGCGGCCAGTTCGGCAGCTGTTACCGGGCCGATCTCACCCTGGTTGTTGACACCATCGGTAAGCAGGATGATCACCTTGCTCTCCGTTTTGCTATCCTTCAGCCGGTTCACGGCAGTTGCCAACCCCATCCCGATGGCTGTGCCATCCTCCACCATTCCAAAATCGAGCTCATTCAGGAAATTGGACACCACCGCCTGGTCGGTTGTCAGCGGACACTGGGTGAAGCTCTCTGCGGCGAACACCACGAGTCCGAACCGGTCGTCCGGCCGTGAAGTCACAAATTCGATCCCCACCTCTTTGGCAGCCTGCAGCCTGTTGGGTTTAAAATCCATCGCCTGCATGGAGCCGGAGATATCCATCGCCATCACGATATCGATCCCCTCTGTCGAGACCTTTTCCCACCGGTTGGTAGATTGCGGTCGTGCCAGTGCGAGGATCATCAGCGCGAGTGCCACGATCCTGAAGGCAAACAGCACATGTCGCAGTGCTGCCCTCCATCCTGCAGAGAGGTCGCCGAACCCTTCAAACCCCGACACAGATACCGAGGCGGCGCCATTGCGTCCGCGCCAGGCGTACCATGCGATCATCAGCACGAGGACGATGAACAGGTAGAAGAAACCGGGATTTGCAAAAACGAACTTATCCATTTTTCTCCTCCATTTTTACCGGTTCAACATCATTTTCGCTCTCCGCACCGTCACCAACACCAACACCAACACCGGCTCCGGCTCCGGCAGCAGCTTCGCCGGCGGCATCCCCTTCAGCCTCTTCCGTATAAAACATCCTGTAGGTCTTTTCCACAAAGCGTTCTGCATTGGCAAAGTGCATATCGTTCTCCTGCGGTGTTGGGTCTTCCCGGGCAAATTTCACCAGGTCGGCCAGCATGAGCAGCTCCCTGAGCATCTCGTTCAGCCGTTGGTCACCCCTGTTTTGTATGCTGAAGGCCTGAAGGATTTCGGCGGTGGTGCTTTCCATGGCGTGGATACCGAACTGTCGCGTGATGTATACCCTGACGATTTCCGTGAGGCGGGTGTAGTAGTCCCTGACCCGTCCCTTTCCCGGCAGTCGTTCGGCCCTGAGCTGGCTCAGCTCCCTGAAAGCGATGATATGGGCCGGTTCCTGTGGTTTGGCGGGCAGGATGCCGTGGCCGGCCGATTTCCCGGTGTATTTGCGTATGAGCAGTATCACGAGGAAGGTCAGCAGGACCGCCCCGATCCCTGCCAGCGCCCATGGGAGGATTTCAGCGAAGGAGACCGGCGTGTTCACCGGTGGTTTGATCGGTCTGATTGCCAGTGTTGTATCCACAGCCGGGGCCAGCACGGTGAGCAGCTGTACCGTGGTATAGATGGTATCTTTCAGTTCATTTTGCTGAAACGCCACCGGCAGCGGGGGGACGGTATTCCAGCCAGGCTCGAAGCTGGTTACCAGGTATGATGATTTCAGTATACGCCTGTTGCCATCGTAGGAGGTATCGGGGGGTGACGCACTGACAATTTCGATCGCACCGGTAATGGTATCAGAAAACAGGGGCATGTTTACCGTCACATCCTTGTCAGACGCTATCGTCAGGCTATACAGCAGCTGCTCGCCCAGCATGGCCGAATCTTTTTCGAAGGCAGAACGCACCGTAACGATCTGCGCGTTTGCCTGGACGAGTGTTGCGGTGAGCAGCAGGTATAAGATTGATCGCTTCATCCTCATTGTCCCCTCCGTTTGAATAGTTTGATCAATGGCTTCACATAGTCGCTTCCCGTTTCGAGGTTGACCACATCGACACCGGACTTTTTGAAGATCTCGTTCATCATGTCCAGGTGGCTGTGCCATTTCATGCGATAAGTTTCCCTGACCTTTTTGCGGCCCGTATCGATCCACCGTTCACGGCCCGTTTCATTGTCCCTGACCCTGATCAGGCCCGCCTTTGGGAGTTCACGTTCCCGGCGGTCGTGCACATGCACGGCCACGATATCGTGTTTGTTGTTGGCGATCTGCAGGGAGCGGGCATACCCCGTATCGCGGAAGTCGGAGATCAGGAACGCGGTGCAGCGTTTCTTGATTACGTTGGTGAGGTACCGGAGGCTTTCAGCGATATCCGTGCCGTTGTTCTCAGGCGAATAGTCGAGCAGTTCGCTGATGATCCGGAGGATATGCTTGCGGCCCTTCTGCGGGGGGATAAATTTTTCCACCTTGTCGCTGAAGAGGATCACCCCGATTTTATCGTTGTTATCGATGGCCGAGAAAGAGAGCACGGCGGCGATCTCAGTGATAAGGTCTTTTTTAAGCTGTGCGTGTGTGCCGTAGTTTCCCGATCCGCTCACGTCGATCAGCAGCATCACCGTGAGTTCCCGCTCCTCCTCGTGCACCTTGATGTAGGGGTGGTTAAAACGGGCGGTCACGTTCCAGTCGATAGACCGCACATCGTCGCCATACTGGTATTCGCGCACTTCGGAGAAGGTCATCCCCCTCCCCTTGAAGGCACTGTGGTATTGTCCCGCGAACACCTGCTTTGTCAGCCCGCGCGTCCTGATCTCTATTTTTCTGACTTTTTTAAGAAGTTCCGTGCGTTCTTTCACTGCTTCCTCCGGTTCAATGCTACAAAGATTTCATTCTCTCCCTCACGGTGAAGTACCAGTCCTCTTTTGTGAGGCCGATGGTATAGACCTGGTCATCCACCGTATACTCCCATTCCATATTTCCTGTCGCCACGCACCTGTCATCCAGGTCTTCGAGAACACGGTCATACTCCATATAGTCACAGACCATTTTTGTAGCTGTACACCTGTCATCCTCGTCGAAATAGATGATCCAGGTGATGGTCTGTTTGCCATTGACATATTTCAGGTAGTTGAACTGCTTTTTCGTGATACTGTTATCGGGTGAAAACTCCCGATGCTCCTTTTTCACCTGTTCCTGCACATCCACCTTCAGCATTCCGATTACAGGGGTAGCCTGTGCCTGCATGGCGCAGGACAGTGCGATGAAAAATGTCAGTATGACCGTTCTCGGGATCATGTGTTAAGGTACTTCAACGTTATTCAGGATCTCTGAGATAATATGTTCCGTCGTAATATTTTCGGCCTCTGCCTCGTATGTAAGCCCGATCCTGTGCCGGAGCACATCGTGGCATACGGCCCTCACATCTTCCGGCACAACGTAACCCCTGCGCTTGATAAAGGCGTATGCTTTTGCCGCTTTTGCCATGTTGATGCTGGCGCGGGGTGAGCCACCGTACTGGATCATGGACACATACTGTGCCAGACCCGCCTGGTCGGGGTAGCGTGTGGCGAAGACGATATCGAGGATATAGTTTTCAATTTTCTCATCGATATAGACCTCTTTGACCACGTCGCGTGCCTTCATGATATCTGCCGGCTTGAGGATCCGTTTTGGTTCGGGGAATGTTTTCGCGAGGTTTTCGCGGATAATCATCCGTTCCTCCTCCTTTCCCGGGTATCCGACGATCACTTTCAGCATGAAGCGGTCGACCTGTGCTTCCGGGAGCGGGTATGTACCCTCCTGTTCGAGGGGATTTTGTGTTGCCAGCACCAGGAATGGGCGTTCCAGCGGATAGGTATGTTCACCGATGGTCACCTGTTTCTCCTGCATGGATTCGAGGAGGGCCGACTGCACCTTTGCGGGCGACCGGTTGATCTCGTCGGCCAGGATGAGGTTGGCGAAGATTGGGCCTTTTTTCACCACGAATTCCTCCTTCTTCTGGCTATAGATCATGGTCCCCAGCAGGTCGGCCGGCAGCAGGTCGGGTGTAAACTGAATGCGGCTGAACCGGGCATCGATGATATTCGACAGGGTACTTATTGCCAATGTCTTGGCCAGTCCGGGCACCCCTTCCAGCAGGATATGTCCATCGGACAGCAATCCGATCAGCAGGCGTTCCACCAGGTTTTTCTGTCCCACGATGACCTTCTGCATCTCCATTGTCACCAGGTCAACGAATTCACTTTCCAGTTTGATCCGTTCGTTGAGTTCTTTAATATTCACTGCTTCGCTCATAAAGTACCATTCATTTCGTTCATAAATATCGGTTAAAATTACGGATTACAAAAATAGCCGGGGCGGCAACAATAACCGCATATGTCGTGTTAAAAATTGTTAATGGTTTGTACCTTTGGCAGATCATGAGCAGGTATTTTATTGAGTTATCCTACGACGGGACGAACTACCACGGCTGGCAGGTGCAGCCCAATGCAACGAGCGTTCAGCAGACACTTGAGGAAGCGCTGACCACGATTTTAAGGGAGAAGGTGGCACTGACCGGTGCCGGGCGGACGGACACGGGGGTACATGCATCCTATTTTGTAGCGCATTTTGACAGTGCGCGGGAGGACATTGACCGGGATGCGCACCTGGTGCACAGGCTGAACGGGATGTTGCCGGAGGATATTGCGATCCACGCCGTATCGCGGGTTGACGGCGAGATGCATGCACGATTTTCGGCGAAGTCGCGGGAATATGTTTACAGGATCCGGAAGACCAAGCCATTGTTTAACAGGCCATTCTGTTACTATTTCCATGCCAGCCTTGATGTAGAGAAGATGAATGCGGCCTGTGCAGTGCTGAAGGAGTACACCGATTTCACCAGCTTCAGCAAGTTGCACACCGATGTGAAGACCAACAATTGCAAGGTGATGGAGGCTGAGTGGGTGGCCCATGACGACGGGGTTGATTTCACGATCCGTGCCGACCGTTTTTTACGGAACATGGTTCGCTCGATCGTCGGCACCATGCTGGAGGTTGGCCAGGGAAAGATGGATATGGCGGAATTCCGTGCCGTTATCGAGTCCGGGGACCGCGGCCAGGCGGGCATGAGTGTGCCAGCGAAGGGCTTGTTCCTGGTGGATGTGGAATATTAGGTAACATGCTGAAAGCCATTAAAGACCAGGATGTGATATTGCTATCGCATTGATTATTGATAAAAGCCTGCCTTTGCTCCCTCAAGGAGTTCAGGCAGACTATAAAACCTTGCAGGCGTTAACTTTTCACCACAATACCGAATGATTCGAACTGTTGTGGCTGATCCTGGAAAGTGATTCTTGCGACGGCATAGAAATCACGCATCCAGTCATTGATTCTTTCGAACGCTGCCCGCTTTTCCTGCGTGGTCTTCTGGGACTCACCTTTGAGGTTCACATAGAAGGCATAGGCCGCGGTGACCTCTTCGACCATCTGATGTCCCTTCCGGATATCTTCTTCGGTGACACCAAAACGTGAAATTTTCCGGAGAAGCTCAGGATCCGCTGCCAGCTCGCTGTAGAACTTCGCAGCGGTTGCAATCCATGGGCTGTAGTTGACCTGGTAACAACCAGAAACAGCCAGTTTATCCATGGTCAGCTTTTGCCGTCTGAACGCAACCCTTGCCAGGCGGCGGTGCAGGTTGAACATTTTGTCGAGGGCATTGCGGCGGTTACGGAATAACTCATACGCTTCCGCCTGTTTCTCTCTTTCAGTCAGGCTGACCCTGTACAGGTTTTCAGTTTCATACAACAAGTTTTTACCAACAACAAGTTGTTCTGCATCATAGCCTGACACAGAAAGTGCACTGCAGATTACCGGATTTGCTTCAGTATTTGTGAAGGCAATATTGTAAAGCCTTAACAAATCTCTTTCGGCGACTTTTTGCTTTGTACTCATAATTAATTGAATTTATGGTTCATAAATAAAAGTGATTTGTGTAATTTTTCCGGAATAATACTGGTAATTCGGTTCCTGCAGACCCAGCATGCACATCCGCAGACCCAGCATGCACA
>JAGYMF010000026.1 GCA_018400695.1 Bacteroidales bacterium
CCAGGTAAGAACGATTGCTGAAGGCAAGATGCCGGACCTGAATGCGTTTACTGTAGAATCTGCAATGAAAATGGTGGCCGGAACCGCCAGGAGTATGGGAATTACCGTTAAAGGAACATTCCCGTCTAACAATTAATTTGAAAAATAATGAGTAAACTTACTAAAAACAGGAAGTTAGCTTTAGAAAAGTTAGACAAGGACAAACAATATACACTGGGTGAAGCTGCAAAGCTCGTCAAGGAGATGTCTTCGACAAAATTTGATGCTTCATTGGATCTGGATGTTCGTCTTGGGGTTGACCCAAGGAAAGCAAATCAGATGGTACGTGGTGTTGTGACTCTTCCACATGGAACCGGAAAAGAAAAAGTAGTTCTGGCTCTGTGTACTCCTGATAAAGAGGAAGAAGCCAAAGCTGCCGGTGCTGATTATGTTGGGCTGGATGAATATATCGAGAAGATCGAAAAGGGTTGGACCGATGTTGACGTTATCATCACAATGCCTCCCGTAATGGCAAAACTCGGTAAGCTGGGCAGGGTGCTTGGACCAAGAGGTCTGATGCCTAATCCAAAAAGCGGAACTGTTACCATGGATATCGGTAAGGCTGTTGAAGAAGTAAAGAAAGGCAAGATCGATTTCAAAGTAGATAAATACGGTATCATTCATACCTCTGTTGGAAAAGTTTCTTTCGAGGAGCCGAAGATCATTGAAAATGTGAAGGAATTTGTCCAGACCATTATCAAACTGAAACCGGCAGCCGCAAAAGGAACTTATATCAGGAGTTTGTATCTTTCCAGTACGATGAGTCCTGGAATTAGATTGGACCCTAAAGCTATAGAAGAGAAAAATTAATCGCTAAAGAATCTCTGGAGAATGAGAAGAGAAGATAAAAATGTAATTATTGACAACCTGGTAACTGACCTGAATCAGACCAAGCACTTCTATCTCACAGATACCTCTGAGCTAAATGCTGCAGAAACATCTGATTTGAGAAGAAAATGTTTTGAGAGCCAGATCAGACTACTGGTGGTCAAGAATACATTACTCAAAAAAGCAATGGAGAAATCCGATGGCGATTTTGATGAACTTTATGATGTGTTGAAAGACTCCACATCGATCATGTTTTGTGAAACAGGAAACCTGCCAGCAAAACTTATAAAGGAATTCAGAAAAACCAAGGATAAGCCTGTCCTGAAAGCGGCCTTTGTGGAGGAATCAATCTACATTGGTGACAATCAGCTTGACAGCCTTGCTTCCATTAAATCTAAAGAGGAGCTGCTTGCAGACCTGCTTACACTGCTTACTTCGCCTGCCACTAGCCTGGCATCAGCACTTGCAAGCAATGGGAGTAAACTCGCAGGAGCACTCAAAACATTATCAGAAAAAGAACAAGTTTAATAACATTTACAAAAAAACGATAAAAATGGCTGACGTTAAAGCAATCGCAGATCAGTTAGTAGAATTGACTGTCAAGGAAGTAAACGAATTACTCAATATCCTTAAAGAGGAGCATGGTATTGAACCGGCTGCAGCCGCTGTTGCAGTTGCAGGACCTGCTGCAGGTGGCGGTGAAGCTGCTGTTGAAGAGCAGACTGAATTCGATGTTATTCTGAAATCACCAGGAGGTGCAAAGCTTCAGATCGTTAAACTGGTGAAAGACCTTACCGGTCTGGGTCTTAAAGAGGCTAAAGCTGTAGTTGACGCTGCACCTGGACCTGTAAAAGAAGGTGTAAGTAAGGATGAAGCTGAATCAATGAAAAATCAACTTGAAGAAGCAGGAGCAGAGGTTGAACTTAAATAAGACACTCGCATTTCCACTATAGGTTTATAACCCCATCTCAAAAAGATGGGGTATAAACCTTTATATATATTAAATGTTCTAGGTTAAATTTGGAATTTATCGAGATGTCATCAACACAAGAAAATAAGCGTGTAAATTTTGCTTCCATCCATAATCAGTTGAAGTATCCTGATTTTTTGGAGGTGCAATTAAAATCATTTCAGGAGTTTTTTCAGCTGGAAACAACCCCTGAGAACCGAAAAAACGAAGGACTCTTCAGGGTCTTTCAGGAAAACTTCCCCATTACGGATACGCGGAATAATTTCGTGCTGGAGTTCCTGGATTATTCCATTGATCCTGCACGGTATTCAATCGATGAGTGTATTGAAAGGGGACTAACATACAGTGTACCGCTTAAGGCAAAACTGAAATTGTATTGTACGGATCCGGAACACGAGGACTTTGATACGGTGATACAGGATGTTTACCTGGGAACTGTTCCCTATATGACCGACCGTGGTGCATTTATTATTAATGGTGCTGAAAGGGTTGTCGTATCTCAGCTTCACAGATCGCCCGGAGTCTTCTTCGGTCAGAGCCTGCATGCAAATGGAACAAAACTTTACTCCGCCAGGATCATCCCCTTCAAAGGATCCTGGATCGAATTTGCTACAGACATCAACAGTGTCATGTATGCTTATATCGATCGGAAAAAGAAATTGCCTGTTACAACCTTGCTCAGGGCAATTGGATACGAAAGTGACAAGGATATTCTCGAGATATTCGGACTCGCAGATGAAGTTAAAGTATCCAAAACAGGACTCAAAAAGATGGTTGGGCGTAAACTCGCTGCCAGGGTATTGAAGAGCTGGATCGAAGACTTTGTGGATGAAGATACCGGTGAGGTGGTGTCTATCGAAAGAAACGAGGTGATTATCGATCGGGAGACGATGCTTGAAAATGAGCATATCGATCAAATCCTTGATTCAGGCAGCAAGACAATCCTTCTCCATAAGGAAGATACCAATATTACAGATTTTGCAATAATATACAATACGCTGCAAAAAGATCCGTGTAATTCGGAAAAAGAGGCTGTACTTCATATCTATCGTCAGCTTAGAAATGCCGAGCCGCCTGATGAAACTACTGCAAGGGACGTGATCGACAAGCTTTTCTTTTCTGACAAGCGGTATGACCTTGGAGAGGTGGGCCGGTACAGGCTGAACAGAAAACTGAATCTTGAAACTGACATGGATCACCGTGTGCTCACCAAAGAGGACATTATTCAGATCATTAAATACCTTATTGAGCTGATCAACTCCAAGACCGATGTAGATGACATTGATCACTTGAGTAACCGGAGAGTGAGAACCGTAGGTGAACAGCTGATGAATCAGTTTAGTGTCGGACTGGCCAGAATGGCAAGAACGATTCGTGAAAGGATGAATGTGCGGGACAATGAGGTTTTTACCCCGACTGATCTTATCAATTCAAAGACGCTCTCTTCTGTGATTAATTCGTTTTTCGGAACGAACCAGTTGTCACAGTTTATGGACCAAACCAATCCTCTGGCGGAAATGACTCATAAGCGCCGGATGTCGGCATTGGGACCAGGTGGATTATCCAGAGAGAGAGCTGGTTTTGAGGTGCGCGACGTACACTATACCCATTATGGCAGACTATGCCCGATCGAAACACCGGAAGGTCCAAATATTGGATTGATCTCTTCCCTTTGTGTATTTGCTAAGATCAGTAAACTTGGATTTATTGAAACTCCTTACCGTCATTCCGAAAATGGAAAGGTAGATCTTGCCAACAGTGGTGTGGTTTATCTAAGTGCAGAAGAGGAAGAGGGCAAGATCATAGCACAGGCCAATGCGCCGCTACTGGATGATGGATCATTTAAGAATCAGAAGGTTAAGTCACGGTTTGAAGCCGATTATCCGTTATCAGATCAGAAGGATGTGCACCTGATGGATGTTGCTCCAAACCAGATAGCCTCTATTGCCGCCTCCCTGATCCCATTCCTGGAGCACGATGATGCTAACAGGGCCCTTATGGGATCAAATATGATGCGGCAGGCTGTTCCCTTGCTAAAACCTGAAGCTCCAATTGTTGGTACCGGTGTTGAAGAGGGTGTGGTTACTGATTCGCGCCTCCAGATTAACGCCGAGGGTGATGGAGTTATTGAATTTGTGGATGCCAACGAGATTGTCATCAGCTATGATCGCACAGAAGAAGAGGAATTTGTCAGTTTCGAGGACAACATCAAACGTTATAAACTTCCGAAATTCCGTAAGACAAATCAAAATACCTGTGTAAATCTCAATCCTATTGTAAAAAAGGGACAGAAAGTTTACAAAGGTCAAACCCTTACTCAGGGATATGCGACTGAGAATGGTGAGGTAGCCCTTGGAAGGAATCTTATGGTGGCTTTCATGCCCTGGAAAGGTTATAATTTTGAGGATGCTATCGTAGTATCTGAAAGACTTGTCCGGGAAGATGTCTTTACTTCTGTTCACGTTGATGAATACCTTCTTGAGGTAAGAGATACAAAACGCGGTCTGGAAGAGTTGACTTCTGATATTCCTAATGTAAGCGAAGAGGCAACAAAAAATCTGGATGAAAATGGATTGATCAGGATTGGTGCAGAAGTAAGCCCGGGGGATATTCTAATCGGAAAAATCACTCCAAAAGGAGAGTCCGATCCTTCTCCTGAAGAGAAGCTGCTTCGTGCCATTTTTGGTGACAAGGCAGGCGATGTAAAAGATGCATCACTGAAAGCCGGTCCTTCGCTGTATGGAGTTGTGATTGATAAAAAACTCTTTTCACGAACAGTTAAAGAGAGGAAATCAAAACCGGTTACCAAACAGATTACCGATAAGATTGATGAGGAATACTTACGGAATATTGAAGACCTGAGAAGCCTTCTCATCGAAAAGCTTTTTACACTTGTGAATGGTAAGACCTCCCAGGGTGTCAAAGACTATCTGAATGCGGACATTATACCCAAGGGAACAAAATTTACCATGAAGCAACTTCAGGAGGTAGATTATGCCGGTGTAAACCCGAATAAGTGGACTACTGACAAGACCAAAAATGAAATGATCAGAGTGTTGCTTCATAATTATATGATTAAGTTCAAGGAGATTGATGGTCTTTACAAGCGAAAGAAGCATAGTGTTACCAGTGGCGATGAGCTGCCTACGGGGATCGTTCAGCTGGCCAAAGTTTATGTGGCAAAGAAAAGAAAAATCACAGTCGGTGATAAAATGGCAGGACGTCATGGAAATAAAGGGATCGTTGCCAGGATTGTGCGCCAGGAAGACATGCCGTTCCTCCAGGATGGTACGCCGGTGGATATTGTGCTGAACCCTCTTGGGGTGCCCTCTCGGATGAACCTTGGGCAGATTTATGAGACAGTTTTGGGATGGGCAGGAAAGCGACTGGGAATGAAATTTGCAACCCCGATCTTTGATGGGGCTACCATTGATCAGATTACCGAGTTGACAGATAAGGCCGGTGTTCCGAGGTTTGGTAAGACCAACCTGATCGATGGAGGAACAGGAGAGCCTTTCGATCAGCCAGCAACGGTTGGGATCATCTATATGCTGAAACTTGGACATATGGTGGAAGATAAGATGCATGCCCGTTCAATTGGACCCTATTCCCTGATTACCCAACAACCTCTGGGAGGAAAGGCACAGTTTGGAGGTCAGCGATTTGGAGAGATGGAGGTTTGGGCTCTTGAGGCTTTTGGCGCTTCGAATATTCTACAGGAAATTCTTACGGTGAAGTCAGATGATGTCATCGGAAGAGCCAAAGCATATGAAGCGATTGTGAAGGGCGAACCGATGCCTATGCCAGGTATTCCTGAATCGCTTAATGTCCTTCTACATGAATTGCGCGGTCTCGGACTGAGCGTTAACCTCGTGTAACGGCGTCCTGGAGTTTTCAGCAATTCTGACGCTACGTTTTATTTGATAACAATTTAATATTTAGAATATGTCATTCAGGAAAGATACAAAGGTAAGAAGCAGTTCTTTTAACAAGATCACCATAGGATTGGCTTCCCCGGAAGAGATCCTCGAACGATCAAGTGGTGAAGTTCTGAAGCCTGAGACCATCAATTACAGGACCTATAAGCCTGAAAGAGACGGACTCTTTTGTGAAAGGATTTTCGGTCCTGTAAAAGATTACGAATGCCATTGTGGTAAATATAAGAGAATCAGGTACAAGGGGATTGTATGCGACCGCTGTGGGGTTGAAGTAACTGAAAAAAAGGTCAGGCGCGAAAGAATGGGACATATTTCACTGGTTGTTCCGGTTGCTCATATCTGGTATTTCCGTTCGCTTCCAAACAAAATCGGATATCTGCTGGGACTGCCCACCAAAAAGCTTGACTCTATCATCTATTATGAACGTTACGTGGTAATTAATCCAGGGATCAAGGAGGCAGAGGGGGTCAATTACCTGGACTTCCTTACAGAGGATGAATACCTTGATATACTGAACACCCTTCCCAAGGAAAACCAGATGCTGGAAGATGATGATCCTGACAAATTTGTTGCAGGGATGGGTGCAGAAGCATTGCATATGCTTCTCGGCAGGTTGAAATTGGATGAACTGTCTTTCGATCTGCGTCATAAAGCAAATACTGAAACTTCGCAGCAACGTAAGAATGAGGCGCTTAAGCGTTTGCAAGTTGTGGAAGCATTCAGGGCATCGAAAAACGTCAACCGTCCTGAATGGATGGTTGTTAAGGTTGTACCGGTGATTCCGCCTGAGTTGCGGCCATTGGTACCCCTGGATGGAGGTCGTTTTGCAACTTCTGATCTGAATGATCTCTACAGAAGGGTTATTATTAGAAATAACAGGCTTAAGAGACTTATTGAGATCAAGGCACCTGAGGTGATTCTAAGAAATGAGAAGAGGATGTTACAGGAAGCTGTTGATAGTCTTTTCGATAATTCAAGGAAATCCAATGCTGTCAAGACCGACGCAAACCGACCATTAAAATCTCTTTCCGATAGTTTGAAAGGGAAGCAGGGCCGGTTCCGCCAGAATCTCCTGGGTAAAAGAGTCGATTATTCTGCACGTTCAGTGATCGTTGTGGGACCTGAATTACAGCTACATGAGTGCGGACTTCCCAAAGATATGGCTGCTGAGCTTTATAAGCCATTTGTAATCAGAAAACTGATTGAACGAGGAATCGTCAAAACTGTTAAGTCAGCCAAGAAGATCGTTGACCGGAAGGATCCTGTGGTATGGGATATTCTGGAAAATGTCCTGAAGGGCCATCCTGTAATGCTTAACAGGGCTCCTACATTACACAGACTGGGTATTCAGTCTTTCCAGCCGAAATTGATCGAAGGAAAGGCTATCCAGCTGCACCCGCTGGTCTGTACAGCTTTTAACGCCGACTTTGATGGTGACCAGATGGCGGTGCACCTTCCTTTGGGAAATGCTGCGGTTCTGGAAGCCCAGATACTTATGCTGGCCTCACACAACATCTTAAATCCTGCCAACGGAGCACCTATCACGGTTCCTTCACAGGATATGGTTCTGGGTCTCTATTACATTACCAAGGCAAGAAGGTCAACCAAAGAGAGATTAGTCAAAGGTGAAGGGCTGACTTTCTACTCTTCGGAAGAGGTGACCATTGCTTACAATGAAAAGAAAGTAGACCTGCATGCAATTATCAAGGTGAAAATACCCAAGCCTGGAACTGAAAATGGGGAGACTGAGCTTATTGAGACTACGGTTGGCCGGGTTATCTTTAATGAATTTGTTCCGCCAGAGATCGGGTATATAAATGATCTGCTTACAAAGAAATCGCTGCGCGATATCATTGGAAGGGTATTGAAAGCTTCAGGAACTGCTGCTACTGCACAATTTCTGGATGATATTAAAAACCTTGGCTTCAGCATGGCCTTTAAGGGAGGACTCTCATTTAACCTGGATGATGTAATCGTTCCCGACGAAAAAGATATCTTTGTGAAGGAGGGATATGAGCAGGTTGATGAGGTACTGGAGTCCTATAATATGGGCGTCATTACCAATAATGAGAGATACAACCAGATCATTGATGTGTGGACACACACCAATGCGAAACTGACACAAACACTGATGAAGCAGCTGAGCACGGATAACCAGGGATTCAATCCTGTTTATATGATGCTTGATTCGGGCGCAAGGGGATCCAAGGAGCAGATCCGCCAGCTTTCTGGTATGCGTGGCTTGATGGCAAAACCGCAGAAATCAGGTGCTTCCGGTTCGGAAATTATCGAAAACCCAATCCTTTCCAACTTTAAGGAGGGGCTGTCTGTACTGGAATACTTTATCTCGACACACGGTGCCCGAAAAGGTCTGGCGGACACAGCTCTAAAAACCGCTGATGCAGGTTATCTCACACGCCGGCTGGTAGATGTCTCTCAGGATGTTATTATTAATGAATTTGACTGTGGCACGTTGCGTGGACTTATTGCCACCGCTATTAAGAAGAATGAGGAGGTGGTCGAGAGCCTTTATGAGAGGATCCTTGGCCGTACAACGGTACATGATGTCTATCATCCGCTCACAGGTGAACTGATTATTCGGTCAGGTGAAGAGATTACAGAGGATATTGCCGTAACAATCGAAGAATCTCCACTTGACCAGGTGGAGATACGGTCAGTTCTGACTTGTGAATCGGCACGTGGTGTCTGTAGCAAATGTTACGGACGCAACCTGGCAACCGGTAAAATGGTTCAGATCGGTGAAGCGGTTGGCGTCATCGCCGCCCAATCCATCGGTGAACCGGGAACACAGCTTACCTTGCGTACATTCCACGTTGGTGGTACTGCTTCAAATATCACAGCGGAATCAAGGGTCATAGCCAAGTATGATGGAAAGATAGAGATTGATGAATTGAGAACAGTTACCAGGAAGGATCCTGAACTGGGAGAGAACGTTGATATCGTTATCGGACGCTTGGCTGAACTTAAGATTGTTGACAAAAATACCGGTATTGTTTTGACAACAAACAATATACCATACGGATCGTCACTATTTACAAAAGATGGTGCAGATGTAAAGAAAGGAGACCTGATTTGTCAGTGGGATCCTTATAATGCATTAATAATTAGTGAGGTAGATGGTAAGGTGAAGTTTGAAAATGTGATCGAAGGTATTACCTATCGTGAAGAGTCTGATGAGCAGACGGGATTCAGGGAGAAGGTAATTGTTGAAACACGTGACAGGACCAAAAACCCGATTGTTGTTATTGGTGATAACAAAGGAAATGAAAAGACCTACAACCTGCCTGTCGGATCACATATTGCCGTTAGCGAAGGAGATAAGGTGTATGCCGGACAAATATTGGTAAAAATACCCCGTGCAGTTGGAAAATCCGGTGATATCACAGGTGGTTTGCCAAGAGTAACAGAACTGTTTGAAGCAAGAAATCCTTCTAATCCGGCAGTGGTTTCGGAGATTGACGGAGAAGTGACATTTGGAAAGATCAAAAGGGGTAACCGTGAGATTATTATTACTTCAAAGGTGGGAGAGGTGAAGAAATACCTCGTGCCACTCTCAAAACAGATCCTTGTTCAGGAGAATGACTATGTGAGGGCTGGCGTACCCTTATCTGACGGAGCTACGACTCCTTCAGATATCCTCGCGATTAAAGGTCCGACCAAAGTCCAGGAGTACATTGTTAACGAGGTTCAGGAGGTTTACCGTATGCAGGGGGTGAAGATCAATGACAAGCATTTTGAAATCATCGTTCGTCAAATGATGCGTAAGGTAGAGATTATTGATCCGGGAGATACTAAATTTCTTGAAAAACAGGTCGTTGATAAGCTCGATTTTATGAATGAAAACGATTGGATATATGGCAAGAAGGTGATCGTTGAAAGTGGCGATTCATTATCCCATCGTCCGGGACAGATCATTACCGCAAGAAAACTCAGAGATGATAATTCGATCCTGAAACGCAAGGACATGAAACTCATTGAAGCCAGAGATGCGGTGCCGGCAACTTCAGCACAGGAGTTGCAGGGGATTACGAAAGCAGCGCTGCAGACCAATAGTTTCATGTCAGCTGCCTCATTCCAGGAGACTACCAAAGTGCTGAATGAAGCTGCAATCTTCGGTCGTGTGGATGAACTCGAAGGTCTGAAGGAAAATGTTATCGTAGGACACTTGATTCCTGCTGGTACTGGTATTCGTAAGTATAATAACCTGGTGGTGGGATCTAAGGAAGAGTATGAACGTCTTACAGCATCTGCGGGGAGCAGGGAAACCGTGGAGGATTCCGCCGTTCATCATGAAGAATAATGTTATGCATATGGAAGATAAAGACAAAAACAAAAAGAATCAGATTAACATTGAGTTGAAAGAGGACATTGCCCAGGGAAATTATGCCAACCTGGCCATTATTACCCACTCAACATCTGAATTCGTACTTGATTTTGCACGTGTGATGCCCGGAATACCAAAGGCGGAAGTAAAATCCAGGATCATTCTTACGCCGGAACATGCAAAGAGACTCCTAAATGCATTGAAGGAAAACATAGCAAAATTTGAACATGTCCATGGTAAGATTAAAGAACCTGAACCAGGAAATCCTACAATGCCAATGAATTTCGGAGGACCTGCAGCACAGGCATAATTTCGAATGGTCTTGTATAATAGTTGCTGAACCCCTTCAATTGAAGGGGTTTTTTTTCGAACAATTCAGTAATGGAAGGTTGGCTGATCGGGAAAATCTATTAATTTTGCTCACCATGTATTTTGAGGAGACTTCATGTGATCGTTTCCCTAATCTTAATAAAAATCTATGCTTGTGAAACCATTAAAGATTATTGTACTGGCGAAACAGGTACCTGATACCCGCAATGTCGGGAAGGACGCCATGAAGGCCGATGGTACAGTGAACCGTGCAGCTCTAGAAGCTATCTTCAACCCAGAGGACCTCAATGCACTAGAGCAGGCGCTGAGAATAAAAGATAGCGTTCCCGGATCGAATGTAATGTTGCTTACAATGGGGCCGGGAAGGGCTGCTGAAGTGGTCAGAGAAGGCCTTTACCGTGGGGCTGATGGTGGCGTACTATTGACAGACAGGAAATTTGCGGGATCAGATACACTTGCAACATCTTACGCTTTATCGAAGGCAATCAGTAAACTGGGATGCGATGTGATTGTTGCGGGAAGACAGGCAATTGATGGTGATACTGCACAGGTTGGACCGCAGGTAGCTGAAAAACTGGGATATCCTCAGGTTACCTATGTGGAAGAGATCGAAAAGATTAATGCAGATGGAATGGAAATCAGACGCAGACTGGATAACGGTTTTGAGCGGGTGATGACGCCTTTTCCGGTTTTGCTGACCGTGCATAGCTCTGCTCCTGGCTGTCGTCCACGTATCGCGAAGAATGTAATGAAATATAAATATGCGCGTACACTTACTGAGTTGCAGGTTGCGGCAGAAGACTATACCAGGATGTTCAATGATCGCCCTTATCTGAAGATTCAGGAGATGGGGGTTGATGATATTGGCGCTGATACCGAAGCTCTGGGCCTCTCAGGCTCGCCTACGAAAGTTAAGAAGATCGAAAATGTGGTTTTCAAGGCGAAGGAAGCCAAGGTGATCGGTGTTGAAGATAAAGAGATTGAAGAACTCATTGTTGAACTGATAGAGAACCATACCATCGGTTAGTCTCTGCCAAAAACGAATATTATTGTGAACAACATCATTGTATATTGTGAAACCAACGGAAATACCGTTGCGGATGTCAGCCTGGAACTGATCACTAAAGCACACAGCCTGGCAAATCAGTTGAAAGTTGATGTCGAAGGAATACTGATTGGCAGTGAAACAGAAGGGCTGGAAAAGATTCTTTTTGCTCATGGCGCCAGTATTGTGCATAAAGCGGAGGATTCGCGGCTTGCGTTTTATCAGACACTGCCCCATACCAGTATCGTTTGTGCGATCATGAAGAAGGAAAAGCCGCAGATTGGACTGTTCGGGGCAACGACAGTGGGCAGGGACCTTGCCCCCAGGGTTGCTTCGGCGCTGAAATCGGGTCTTACGGCAGATTGTACGAGCCTGGAGATCGGTGATCATTATGAGAAGAAGATCGATACAAGGTATGAAAACCTGCTTTATCAGATCCGCCCGGCTTTCGGAGGGAACATCGTCGCTACCATCATCAATCCCGATACCCGTCCGCAATTGGCTACAGTGAGAGAAGGGGTAATGAAACAGGAGGCGTTGCAAACACCTTTAAAGGGAAAAGTGAAGACATGGAAGGTGGATGAGCTTGTAGAGAAAGACGATTTTGCCGTTGAGATCATCGACCGCCAGGTAGAAGAGAAGAAGGTAAACATGAAGGGTGCACAGATCATCGTTGCAGGTGGCTACGGGATCGGTTCTAAGGAGAACTTTGAATTGCTTCGCCAATTGGCTGATGTATTGGGTGGTGAAGTAGGTGGAACTCGCGCAGCTGTCGATGCTGGATATATCGATCATGAACGCCAAATAGGACAGACAGGTGTTACTGTCCGTCCGAAACTCTACATCGCATGTGGAATATCAGGTCAAATTCAACATAGGGCTGGAATGATGGAATCTTCCATGATCATCTCGATCAATACCGATCCCAATGCTCCGATCAATTCCATCGCAGATTATGTGATCACAGGTGACTTCATGGAGGTTGTGCCAGCAATGATCAAGTATTATAAGAAAAATTCCAAATAGGAAATATTACAAACCGCTGAGATCATGGAAAATTTTTACAGAGATAACAGAGACCTGAAGTTTCACCTGGATCATCCATTGATGAAAAAGATTGTGGCACTGAAGGAAAATAATTATGAAGAATACAGTACGTGTGATTATGCACCCCTGGATTTTGAGGATGCCATGGACAACTATGACAAAATTCTGGAGATTGTGGGAGAAATATCCGGTGAGGTGATAGAGCCCAATGCGGAGTCTGTCGACCAGGAAGGTCCAAAGCTGGAGAACAATGAGGTGAAATATGCACGTGGAACCCAGGAAAACCATGAGGTGCTCGCAAAAGCCGGATTGATCGGAATGTCGCTTCCCAGGAAATATGGCGGATTGAATTTCCCTCTTGTGCCCTATGTGATGGCTGCAGAGATCGTTTCTCGTGCTGATGCCGGCTTTTCAAATATCTGGGGACTGCAAGATTGTGCGGAAACGCTGCATGAATTTGCCAGTGAAGAGATCAAGAAGGAGTTTCTTCCCCGGTTTAATAAGGGGGCAACGGCTGCCATGGTGCTAACAGAACCTGATGCTGGCTCCGATCTTCAGGCGGTGCAACTTAAAGGTGATATCAGTGCAGATTATGACGCGGAAAAAGACGTTTATTACCTTAATGGTGTTAAGCGTTTTATTACCAACGGTGATGCCGACATCTCGCTTGTGCTTGCCCGTTCAGAGGCGGGGACTTCAGATGGCAGAGGATTGTCATTGTTTGTATATGACAGGAAGGATGCTGCAGTGAAAATACGGCGCATCGAAAACAAACTGGGGATTAAAGGCTCACCAACCTGTGAGATGGTATTCACACAGGCCCCTGCAAAATTAGTGGGCGATAGAAAGTTGGGCCTCATTAAATATGTTATGGCCCTTATGAACTCAGCACGGCTGGGTGTTGGAGCCCAATCGGTTGGAATCGCTGAGGCAGCATACCGGGAAGCCCTGAAATATGCCAATGAACGTGTGCAGTTCGGAAAAGCAATTATCCATTTCCCTGCTGTCTATGAGATGCTTACAAGCATGAAGGTGCGAACACAGGCCATACGGACATTGCTCTATGAGACGGCCAGGTATGTTGATGTTTATAAGAATTATGGCTTTGTATCGGAGAAAAGACCGCTTGAAAAAGAGGAGAAACAAGAGGCTAAAAGATACCAGCGTCTGGCCGATATTTTTACCCCTCTGTTGAAACTTGTCGCCAGCGAATATTGCAACCAGATCGCCTACGATAGCTTGCAAATACATGGTGGTGCGGGTTTTATGAAAGATTTTCCTATCGAGAGAATTTACAGGGATGCGCGGATTACCACAATATATGAAGGGACCTCGCAGTTGCAGGTTGTTGCAGCAATCCGTGGGGTTACTGCTGGAGGATTCCTGAACCGTATCAAGGAATTTGAAGGGGAGAGGGTGACGCCAGAACGGGAGTATCTGAAAAAAATCCTTGTTGGAATGACGACTCAATATGAACAGGTTACCGCATGGGTTTTAGAGAAGAATGATAATGAATTTACGGATTTTCATGCCCGGAGATTGGTAGAAATGGCTGGAAATATTATCATGGGATACCTGTTACTGCGCGATAGTGTTAATAATGAAGAGTTTGAGAAGGCGGCTGAAATTTTTATTAAAAGAGGAAAATCGGAGAATACCCAGAAAGCGGATTATATTACCAATAGTGAAACCAAAGACCTGGGCGTTTTCAGGTATGTGTAACCCGTGCCTACCATTATTTACAGGGGTACTTCAGATGAGGTACCTCTTTTTTTTTTCTTTTCTAAAACCTACCTTTGAGCGTGCGAGTTGCAAAAGAGATAGCGTCCGTCTCAATCATCGGAACAGGCAATGTTGGGTGGCATATGGCTAAGGCCATGCACCAGCATGGTATCGCAGTTATCAATGTCGTTTCCAGGACGCAAAAAAATGCAGAAGCGCTGGCCTCGCTTGTGGGGGCCGAAGCTGCGTCCGGACCGGAAGCCTTGTACAGGGAACCCGACCTTTGTATGTTTTGTGTGTCCGATGATGCGCTGGAAGATGTGGTGAAAACCTGTTATATGGACACAGGTACTATTTTGGTGCATACCTCAGGTAGTACCGGCATGGAGGTTTTTAAAAAAGAAAGTAATAATACCGGTGTATTTTATCCCCTGCAGACCTTTACGCGTGGGAGGGAGATGACATATGACCATGTTCCGTTCCTGGTTGAGGGAGCCACACCTCTGGTAGCAGAAAGCCTGCTGCAACTGGCCCGAAAAATTTCAGGAACAGCCTTTGAAGCGAATGCTGATTTGCGCCGTAAAGTGCATATCGCTGCAGTCTTTGCCTGTAACTTCAGTAACCACCTGGCCGCTGTTGCCAGCGATTTGCTTAAAGAATCCGGATTGGATTTCAAACTGCTCCGTCCCCTGCTTGAGGAGACAGCCGGGAAGCTTCAATCGATGGACCCGTTTCATGCCCAGACAGGTCCGGCAGTAAGGAAGGACATGAAGATCGTGCAGAGTCATATCACTGCACTGGAGGACAGACCGGAGGAGGCAGCGATCTATACGTTGCTGACAAACAATATTATCAGGTACATAAATATGCAGAATGAGTAAAGGAAATTTTAAAGAGGAACTTAAAAAGATCAGGGCATTTGCGTTCGATGTGGATGGCGTACTGAGCAATCCGAAAGTATTTCTTTCCCCGGAGGGAGAGATGATCCGTACAATGAATACAAAAGATGGGTATGCGCTGCAGTATGCTGTCAAACGGGGCTATCCCATAGCAATTATTACCGGTGGAAGGACAGAGTCGGTCGGGTTGCGTTTTAGCAACCTGGGCATTGAAGATATTTACCTGGCCGCATCAGATAAGGTAAGGGATTTCGAACATTTCAGGAATAAATATGGATTGGAGGCGGAAGAGATCCTCTATATGGGTGATGACATTCCTGATCTTGATGTGATGACCAGGTGTGGTGCACCATGCTGCCCGGCGGATGCTGTTGAAGAGATCAAGTCTGTCTCTACGTATATCTCTCATATTAAAGGTGGTGAAGGCTGTGTGCGTGATATTCTGGAGCAGGTGCTTCGTTTGCATGGAAGATGGCTGGACGGGGAGGCTTTTACCTGGTAACAAGTGTGAAAACTTCTATTATACAGGCTATATATGGTAATTATGTAAATCGGGTTAACTTTATAGCGCTGTAATTGATTCGAAATTGGCAGAATGAAAAAAATATTTCACCTTATTCGTTTACCGAACCTACTGATTATCGCATTTACGCAGGTTGCAATGAGGTACCTGATCATGAAACCCCTTCTACCGTCGGACAGTTTCTCATTGCAGTTCGATAATTTCCATTTTATGATGCTTGTTCTTGCTACCCTGTTTATTGCAGCAGCAGGCTATATCATTAATGACTATTTTGATACACGTACCGACCGCATTAATAAGCCACACAAGGTTGTTGTGGGAATCTCTGTCAGCAGGCGTTCAGCAATGACACTCCATACAATCTTTAGCCTTATCGGAATCAGTATCGGGGTGTATCTTAGCATCCACATACAACTCTTAGCAATGAGCTTTGTCTTTCTGTTGCCTGCAGGATTGCTCTGGTTCTACTCTACCAATTATAAACGCCAGTTCCTGATCGGTAACCTGATCGTGGCATTTCTGACTGCAATGGTCCCTCTGGTGGTCGTTCTGTTTGAAATCCCTATGCTGAACAGGTTGTACGGCAATGTGATGCTGCAGTATAACAGCAATTTTAATTACATCCTTATATGGGTTGCCGGGTTCAGCCTGTTTGCTTTCCTTACCACGCTTATAAGGGAGATCATTAAGGATGCAGAGGATTTTGAAGGCGATGCAGCATATGGAATGAGGACCCTTCCTATTGTAGCAGGGACCAGGCTTACAAAAATTATTCTTTCGGTACTTATTGCTGGAACTGTCTTTCTACTAATCTTTGTGCTTGTCAAATATATTATGTTTTCCGGTGAAAGAACGGATTTTATCTCCCTGGCCTATTTCGGACTGTTCCTGGTGATTCCCTTTTTTGTTTTGCTGACTTTGGTAGTAGTCGCTTCAGACAAAAGCGATTTTCACCGGGCCAGCATCCTGATCAAGATGATCATGTTGTTCGGGGTATTGTATTCAGGGGTTGTCTATTATCTGATAAACTATTGGGTATAGATGCTGTTTGAAAAGATCAGAAATTATCACCTAATTCTTGCTTCCGGTTCACCCCGGAGGAGCGAACTGCTCAGATCTGCAGGATTTGATTTTGAAGTGGTTAATGGAATTGAGACTGATGAGACCTACCCTGATGAGCTTATGGGTGAAGCGATCCCGGTTTACCTGGCAAAGAAAAAGTCAATGGCTTTTCCCGGAGAAGTATCAGCTGGGATGATCGTTATCACTGCCGATACAATCGTCTCACAGCAGGGCGAAGTTCTCCATAAACCGGCATCAGCAGCCGAGGCGTTCGCAACCCTTCAGAAGATATCCGGTAATTCACATCATGTACATACCGGGGTATGCTTACGTTCAGCAGAGATAACTGCCGTTTTTTCAGCCTCTACGGAGGTAAGATTTGGCGTGTTGTCGGACGAGGAAATTCAGTATTATATTGAGACATACAAACCTTATGATAAGGCGGGTGCCTATGGGATACAGGAGTGGA
>JAGYMF010000027.1 GCA_018400695.1 Bacteroidales bacterium
GGATCGGTCCACATGGGATTCTGCAGCCAGGTGGATGACCCCATGGATATCATGATCCTGAAACAACCTGTCTATAAATGGCTGATCAGTGATGTCTCCTTTGATGAATTGGTAGTTTTTTGCATCCTCAATATCTGTCAGGTTTTCCAGGTTGCCAGCATAGGTCAGCGCATCCAGGTTCAGGATCATGGTATCAGGGTATTTGTTCACGAATAGTCTGACGACATGTGAACCAATAAAACCTGCACCACCGGTGATTAATATTTGTCTCATTTTTTTGTTCTTGATTTGGGTGTATTTTCAGCGCGGTAATATTGTTCCCATTTCCAGGCGGTCAGTAGTGTCTCTTCCAGGCTCTTCTCTGCCTTCCAGCCCAGCTCTTCATTTGCAAAGGCAGTGTCTGCAAACACCTGTTCCACATCGCCTTCCCTTCTTCCGACCACCTTGTATTTCAGCGAACTCTTTGTTACTTTTTCAAATGTTTTAATGACCTCGAAGACTGAATTTCCCTTTCCGGTTCCAAGGTTGAAGATTTCGTATCCTGATTTGTTCTTTTTCCCAATGAGTCGTTCAATGGCCACCACGTGTGCCCTGGCCAGGTCTACTACATTGATGTAATCACGGATGGCAGATCCGTCGGGAGTGTTATAGTCATCGCCGAATACCTTCAGCTCATCCCGTATTCCGATGGCTGTCTGCGTGATAAAGGGAACGAGATTGTTGGGTATTCCGATGGGCAGTTCACCGATCAGGGCGCTCTCATGTGCCCCGATAGGATTGAAATACCTTAGAGAGATAACGTTAATGTCTGGATTGGGTATCCTGAAATCGGCCATGATCTCCTCGCAAATCTGCTTGGTATTACCATAGGGAGAGTTGGCTTTTTTAATGGGTGCATGTTCCGTTACCGGTAATACATCCGGCTCACCATAGACGGTACAAGAGGAGGAAAAGACGATATGGTGTACCTGTGACAGCTTCATTCCTTCGAGTACATGGATCAGGGAATCAATATTGTTTTTGTAGTAATCCAACGGAATATTGACACTCTCTCCTACAGCTTTCAGGGCTGCAAAATGAATCACGGCCCGGATATCCGGATGCCGGGTGAACACTTCGAGTGTTGCTTCCCTGTCACGCAAGTCTACCTTTTCGAATTCAGGTCGGGTACCGGTGATTGCTTCGATCTGATCGATTACCTCTACATGTGAATTTGACAGGTTATCTACAACGACCACGTTGAATCCTGCCTCCTGAAGTTCCACAACGGTATGAGAACCAATATAACCTGTGCCTCCTGTTACCAGTATTGTTTTCATTCGTTAAAAATTATTTTTAGTAATTAAGCTGAACTTTACAAAAATCAGAGACTCCAGTAGTTCAGCTGACTAATTTTATCTCTGAAAATACCTTTCAGGTCAGCAAGAATCCCACCGGGTACGATCATTTTTATGAAATCATCCTCTTTTAGCGCTACGAATTCATCGTGGCTGACAGCCACGATGATGGCGTGGTAGGGTCCGACGGGCTGTTCGATAAGTTCATAGCCATATTCTTCCAGCACCTCTCCCGAGTCTGCACAGGGGTCTGCCACTTCCACCAGCATGCCAAATTCCTTCAGCTCATACACAACGTCTGCCACTTTTGAATTCCTGATATCGCTGACATTCTCCTTGAAGGTTGTTCCCATGACCAGGATGCGGCATTCCTTTAGGTTGGTATAAAGATTGGAGAGTTTTACGGTTATCTGTTTTGCTATCCATGCAGCCATACCGTCATTGATTCCCCTTCCTGCGTTGATAATCTGTGCATGGTGTCCGTACATGGCAGATTTATGTGTCAGGTAATAGGGATCTACTCCGATGCAATGACCGCCTACCAGTCCGGGGAAGAACGGCAGGAAGTTCCATTTGGTACCGGCTGCTTCCAGAACTTCGAAAGTGTTAATATTCATTTTATTGAAGATCATGGAGAGTTCGTTCATGAAAGCGATGTTGATATCCCGCTGGGAATTCTCAATGATCTTTGCAGCTTCTGCCACCTTAATTGAGCTGGCCCGGTAGACGCCGGCTTCGATAACCATTTCATAAGTTTTCGCGATCTCTTCTGACGACACCTCATCACAGCCTGAGGTGACTTTGGTGATTTTGGTGAGGGTATGTTTCTTATCTCCCGGATTGATTCGTTCCGGGGAGAAGCCTACTTTGAAATCAGTGATAAATTCCAGTCCGGACATCTCTTCGAGCAGCGGAACACAGTCTTCTTCTGTGGCTCCCGGATAAACGGTCGACTCGTAGACAACATAGTCGCCCTGCTTCAGTACTTTTCCTACGGTACGGGTAGCACTGAGCAGGGGACGAAGATCCGGTTTTTTGTGTTCATCGATAGGGGTGGGGACGGCAACAACATAAAAAGAGGCCTCTTTCAGGTCATCCGCCGAGGCAGTAAAGGTGATATCACATCCCTTAAAGTCTTTCGCTTCCAGTTCATTGCTTGGATCGATATTATTACGCATCAGTGTTATGCGGTCTTCCCTGATATCAAACCCAATCACCCTGATCTTCTTTGCAAATTCAAGCGCAATGGGCAATCCGACGTATCCGAGGCCGATAACGGCCATTGTCTTCTTCTTTTTTGTTAATTCTTCAAACATGTTTACTGTTTTTTTGCGAATGGATGATAATCACCCTTCAGCCCTTTTTGTTCTGCATTTCTGATGTTGTAGACTGTATCGATGGAATTCCTGGCACACTCCACCCCGAAACCTTTTCCGACAATGATCTCCTGGTAAGAGACAGTATGCAGGTCGGTAAAGCCATCGCTGAACTCCATTTCTTCCCCGTCAACAGTGATGGAGCGATAGGTGCGCTGACCTTTCTGTCTGACTGATCCAGGTACATCATTGTAATCGATGCTCAGGAACCATCTTACCCGTGCTTTCTCAAGCTGGAGAAAACCGGCTGATTTATTATCCTTTAACAGGTGAACTGTGTTTTCCCTGACCTCACCGAAGATCCAGGTAAGCATGTCAAAAAAATGCACACCGATATTGGTCGCAATGCCGCCTGATTTATGCTCGTCTCCTTTCCAGGAGTAGTGGTACCATTTTCCCCGGCTGGTGATATAGGAGAGGTCGATATCGTATATTTTGTCCTTCGGTCCGTCCTCAATCTTTTTCTTTAATGCAATGATGCTTGGATGGTGTCTGAGCTGCAGGATATTGTACACTTTTTTACCTGTCTCTTTTTCATAGTCCAGCAGTGCATCAATGTTCCAGGGGTTCAGCACCAATGGCTTCTCACATATTGCATCAGCACCATTTCTGAGGGCAAACCTGATGTGCGAGTCATGCAGGTAGTTGGGTGAACAGATAGAGACATAGTCGATCTGTCTGTCTGTCCGGTTCAGCATGGCAATGTGCCTGTCGAACCGTTCAAATTCTACGAAAAAATCGGCATCCGGGAAATAGGCATCTACAAAGCCAACGCTGTCAAATTTATCCAATGCCGCCACAAGGTTGTTTCCCGTTTCCATGATCGCTTTCACGTGCCTGATGGCAATATAACCTGCAATACCGATGAGTGTAAAATTCTTTTTTGTCATTCTTTTTTCTAGCTTATCTTTTTTACTGTATGATCCTTCAGCATGTATTTTTCCTGGCTTTCCGGGCAGACAGCGATTCCTTCGTTATCAAAGTCAAGCCGGTGACCATATTCACTCATCCAGCCGATCTGCCTGGAGGGGTTTCCAACCACCAGTGCATATGGCCTGACCTCTTTTGTGACTACCGCTCCGGCCCCGATGAATGCGTAGCTGCCGATATTGTTTCCACAAATGATCGTTGCATTGGCTCCGATAGAGGCCCCTTTGCCCACCACTGTTTTTTCATATTTGTCTCTTCGTACAATGGCACTCCTGGGATTGGAGATATTGGTAAAGACCATGGAGGGTCCGAGGAATACATCCTCTTCGCAAGTTACTCCTGTATAAATAGACACATTGTTTTGTACCTTGACATTGTCACCCAGCACCACTTCTGGAGAAACCACCACATTTTGACCCAGGTTACAGTTTTTTCCGATCACTGCACCAGGCATGATATGGGTAAAGTGCCAGATCCTGGTACCGTCTCCAATGCTGCATCCCTCGTCGATCACTGCTGTTTTGTGTGCAATATAGGTTTTCTCCATGATTATTGTTTGAAAAAGTTGTCTACCGATGCGATGATATGTTCAAGCTGGTCATCTTTCATTTCCGTATGGACAGGCAGGCTGAGTACTTTTTTGCACAGCGACTCAGTGATGGGGAAATCACCCTCCCTGTAACCCAGGTCTGAATAGGCTTTTTGCAGGTGCAGGGGTACAGGGTAATAGATCATTGAGGGGACTCCCTGTTCCTGAAGATGTGCCTTGAGTTGATCCCGGAGTTCTTTTTTTACTGTCAGTGTATACTGGTGAAAGATGTGTTCCGAATCGGGATTTCTTGCTGGAATCTGCAATTCGTTAATAGCTGCGAAGGCTTTGTCATAGGCAGCAGCCACCTTCTGCCGTGCGGTGTTATATTCATCCAGGTGTCTCAGCTTGGTTCTCAGAATCGCTGCCTGCATGGTATCCAGCCGGGAGTTCACGCCCACATATTCATAGTGGTATTTTTTCTTCATGCCGTGGTTGACCATGGCCCCGATCTTTTCAGACAGCCGGTCATCGTCTGTAAACAGGGCACCTCCGTCACCATATGCCCCCAGGTTTTTACTCGGGAAGAAGGAGGTACAGCCGATGGTTCCAAGTGTGCCGGCTTTTCTGGTGGATCCGTCGCTGAGCCGGTAATCTGCCCCGATCGCCTGGGCATTGTCTTCGATAACGAAAAGTCCATTCCTTTTGGCAAAATCGAGGATTCTGTTCATGTCGGCTGCCTGGCCAAACAGGTGGACAGGAACAACTGCTTTTGTTTTTTTGGATAATGCCTGTTCCAATCCGGCAGGATCTATGTTAAAGGTATCAGGATCCACATCCACCAGTACCGGTTTCAGTTTGAGCAGGCTAATCACTTCTATGGTAGCTATAAAGGTGAACGGAGTGGTAATCACTTCGTCTCCGGGCTGCAGGTCCAGCGCCATCATAGCAATCTGCAGTGCATCTGTTCCATTACCACAGGCAATACAATGTGATGTGCCCATATAGGTACTGAGTTCATCCTGGAAATGTTGAACATCGGGCCCCTTGATGAAAGCTGTTGTGTCAATAACCTCCTGAATGGCATTGTCGATCTCCTCCTTGTGGCGGAGGTATTGTCCGTGAAGATCTACCATTCTGATCTTTTCCATTGTGTTGCTGCGATTATATTTTCAGATTACGAATATAACAATAACTGCTTGTTTAGGTGTCTAAAAATAGATGAAATACGTTGATAACTCTGTTCAGAATATCAGTTGACAACCTGCATACTTCCCTTCTTTTGTATTAATTTTGTATACGGAGTTATTTTGGCAGTTTATATCCTTAAAATTTTCAGCATGGCATATTTAGGCAAATATATCCGAGAGATCCTCTCAAGACATGAGCCGGTGGTTTTTCCGGGATTTGGAAGTCTGGTGGTTGTTGAAGGAAAGGGAGTTGCCGGAGAGGATGGCAGGATCGATCCGCCTGGTCCCATGATCAGGTTTGACCCGACACATCCACGGGGTGATGGCAAGCTGGCAGTTGAATATGCAACGGGTGAAGGGATTGATCCGGAAGAGGCCAGGCAACAGGTTCTTGAACTGGTCGACGCCATTAAATTCAAACTGGATAAGGGTGAGACATTTGTGCTTGAACAGGTTGGAACCTTTTCCAGGGATGACGACAATAAGATTCATTTCAGAAAAGATCTTGACTGGCAGCTTGATCCGGATGGCTTTGGATTGGATCCACTGGAGATTCTTGAGCTGGAAAATGATGAAGGTGTTGATATTCAGCCGGAAGAGGCAGCAGCCCCGGAGTCCATGGACGTTGAAATCCAAGAAGGTGGTGAAGAGGGGCCTTCCTCTGCTGGTCAGCGAAAACCCGTGAATAAATGGAAGATCATCTGGATCGTTACAGGATCCCTGATTGCCGTACTGTTGCTGATTCTGCTGATTCCGGCAGGCAATGGGATAGAATTCGACAAAGATGGAATCATTATCCAGGATATGGAGTTGCGGGCTGATGATACGCCGGGGAGTCATGCTGCACAGGAGAAAGGCGATGAGCGGGTGGCAGAAGATCAGGAGCAAACTGTTTTACCGGAGGAGCCTGCTGAACCTGCATTATCAAACCAGCATTTTATCATTGCCGGCAGTTTTCAGAACCTGGCCAATGCCAAGGAGCTGAAGGATCAGCTAAATGCTTCAGGATTTCCGTCGGAAATTATTTTTTCAGATAACAGGATGTACCGCGTTTCTATCAGTTCATATGCCAGCAGGGAGGCTGCCGAAGAGGATCTTCGTGCGATCAGGAGTGCGTCGGGAATTGGAGGCGCCTGGGTACTGTCGCGCTAGCAGCCTGTCAGTTCACTTCGGCACCATTGTGGGCCGTTTTACCGGGCTCAACAAAGAAGAGTTGACCGTCGCTGTTTTCTGACAGGAGGATCATCCCCTGTGAGACAATTCCCATGATCTTTCGGGGAGCAAGATTTACCAGTACACACACCTTTTGTCCGGGCAGTACTGCCGGATCATAATATTCAGCAATTCCCGATACGATGGTCCGCTGGTCGATCCCGGTATCCACCAGCATTTTTATCAGCTTTTTTGTTTTGGGCACCTTTTCAGCCTCCAGGATAGTGGCTGTCCGGATATCCATTTTCGTGAAATCATCAAAAGAGACCTCCTCTTTCTGGGGTGTCAGTGCAGCCTCATTTGAGGCTTTGGCCTTGCTGTTTTTCAATTTATCCAGCTGGACCTGTATCGCTTCGTCTTCGACCTTGTCAAAGAGCAGTCCCGGCTTCCCGGTCTTATGTCCCGGCTTCAGGATCTCTTCTGATCGCAGGAGTTCCCACTCAGCGGCACCGAGTCCTATGTAATCCCTTAGCTTCTTCATGGAGAAGGGGAGGAACGGTTCCAGCAGGATTGAGAGGCCGGCGGTAATTTGCAGGGAGATGTTCAGGATGGTTTCCACCCGTACCGGGTCTGTTTTAATAACCTTCCAGGGTTCAGTTTCTGCCAGGTATTTATTGCCCAGGCGGGCCAGGTCCATCGCCAGCTTAACCGCCTCCCTGAACCGGAAGCTTTCGAGGCTCTTCTCGACCGATTCAACGATCTTTGCGGTCTCTGACAGTACATTTTTATCAGTTTCATTGAGCTGACCGCGGGCCGGAACTGCCCCGTCATAGTACTTATTGGTCAGCACCAGTGTCCTGTTCACGAAATTGCCGAGAATGGCCACCAGTTCGTTGTTGTTTCTGTTTTGGAAATCCTTCCAGGTGAAGTCGTTGTCTTTCGCCTCCGGGGCATTGGCACAGAGGACATACCTGAGCACATCCTGCTTACCGGGGAAATCTTCCAGGTATTCGTGCAGCCAGACCGCCCAGTTCCTGGAGGTGGAGATCTTATCGCTTTCCAGGTTCAGAAATTCATTGGCGGGCACATTGTCAGGCAGGATATAGGATCCTTCTGCCTTCAGCATCGCGGGAAAGATGATACAGTGGAATACGATGTTATCTTTTCCGATGAAATGGATCATCCGGGTATCTTCATCTTTCCAGTATTTTTCCCATTTATCCGTCAACTCCCGGGTGGCAGAGATATACCCAATGGGGGCATCGAACCAGACGTAGAGCACTTTGCCTTCAGCATTTTCTACAGGAACGGGTACACCCCAGTTGAGGTCGCGGCTTACCGCCCTGGGTTGCAGTCCCTGGTCGATCCATGATTTGCATTGTCCGTATACGTTGGGCTTCCACTCCTTGTGCTCTTCCAGGATCCATTGCTTCAGCCAGGGCTCGTACTTGTCAAGCGGCAGGTACCAGTGTTTTGTCTCCTTCAGCACAGGCTTGCTGCCGCTAAGGCGGGAGGTGGGGTTGATCAGGTCTGAAGGGCTCAGCGAGGTTCCGCACTGTTCGCACTGGTCGCCGTATGCCTCCGGATTGCTGCAGTGTGGACATGTTCCTGTGATGTACCGGTCTGCCAGGAATGTGTTGGATTCGGTATCGAAATACTGATCCGTGGACTTCTCAATGAATTTACCGTCATCGTAGAGTTTTCTGAAGAATGTAGAAGCGGTTTCGTAATGCATCTTGTTCGAGGTCCGGGAATAGATATCGAAGGCGATGCCAAAATCCTCAAAAGCCTTTTTATTGATGGCATGGTAGCGGTCGACGATCGCCTGCGGACTCACCCCCTCGTTCCGGGCTTTCAGGGTAATGGGTACGCCATGCTCATCAGAACCGCAGACATGAATAATATCTTTCCCACGCAGGCGCTGGTAGCGGGTGTAGATATCGGAAGGGACATAGACGCCTGCCAGGTGTCCGAGGTGGATCGGACCGTTGGCATAGGGCAGGGCAGAGGTTACAAGGGTTCTTTTGTAGTCTTTCATACGGTGGAAAATTGCAAATATTCGTCAAAGATAAATAAATCTGCAGAGAGATACCCTTTTCATTTTCGTAATGAATGAATATCTTCGCCGGTATGGAACCAGTTCCCGCTCCGCCATACCTGCAACATGGAGATACCGTTGGGATCATCGCTCCCGCACGCAGCATCCGGGAGGAGGAGATCATCCCCTTTACAGGGTTGTTGGAGGAAAGGGGGTTGAATGTGGCGAGGGCTCCTCATCTGTTCGGCGTGCACCACCAGTTTTCGGGAACTGTTGAACAGCGGCTTACTGATCTGCATGCGATGTTTACTGATCCTTCTGTGAAGGCTGTTTTTGCAGCCCGCGGCGGATATGGAACGGCGCAGCTTCTGCCGGGGATCGACTGGGAGGTGGTCCGCGACAACCCGAAATGGCTGGTGGGGTTCAGTGATGTCACCGCCCTGCACGCGGCTTTTGGGAAGTTCATGCAGACCCTTCATGGCGCAATGCCCTATTCACTGGTGATGAAAGAGCCGCAGGACCAGGATTCATTCACCCGTCTGCTGAAGGCGCTTTCAGGAGAAAATATCGGTTATATCCTTGAGGATCATCCGTTTAATGTGTTCGGGAAGGCTGAAGGCGCGATCACCGGGGGGAACCTCTCAGTACTGTATTCATTGGCCGGATCCCTTTATGAACCGGATTATGAGGGAAAAATTCTTTTCCTGGAGGAGCTGGACGAGTACCTGTACCATGTGGACCGGATGATGATGAACTTTGAATTGCGGGATATCTTCCGCAAGATCTCCGGACTGGTGATCGGCTCTTTTTCCGGAATGCACGACAACAAAGTTCCATATGGCATGGATGCCCTGGAGATCATTGCTGAGCGCGCAAACAAGTACAATATACCTGCATTGTTCGGTTTTCCTGCCGGACATAAAAAATCAAACTGGCCACTGATATTTGGAAGGGTTGGCACATTAACTGTTGAAAAGGGATCTTTTTCCCTGCTCAAATATGTATAACAACCAATACGGATATCATGGCATCATCGCACGATTTTGGGGCGAAGGCCGAAGAATTTGCGGCTGAGTACCTCTCTTCAAAAGGATACTGCATCCTTCACCGGAACTGGACCTGGGGACACAAGGAGCTGGACATTGTCTGTACCGATGGCAAAACACTGGTGGTGGTGGAGGTGAAGGCCCGGAGCATGGTTGGTTTTCCTCCCCCGGAGGATCTTTTATCGGTAAAAAAGGAGAAGATGATCATGGAGGCATCGGAGCAATACCTGTACCAGTATGCAGTCAGGTTGCCGGTAAGGTTTGACCTGTTAATGGTGATCAGGACCGGTACGGTGTTTGATATTGAACACCTGGAGGATGCAATTATTCCTGGTGTAGAGTGAAAATAGTATGAAAATCAAATGGTTATTTCTATTTTGCAGGATGTTTTCCAGTTTTGCATCATACAACACGGGGTTCGCCACTTCGCCGGCTACATTATCATTGCTTTGCAGGTGGTTGTTTCCTTCAGGAAGAATCCTGTCTTTATCAGGAAATCTGTTTATTCGCGCATGCTGGTTGATCCATGGAAACGGCATGAGGTATGATAGCAGGGGACAGCGCTGCTGGGATGTGAATGATTTTTACATTATACATTCAGGGATATGACAGAAATCTTAAAAGCAGTTATCGTAGATGATGAAAGTTCAGCCCGCAACTTTCTTACCGACTTGCTGGCTGAACTGCCCTGGGTGGAGGTTGCTGGAGAGGCTGCTGGAGTTGATGAGGCATTTGGTCTCGTCGTAAGGCAGAAGCCCGATGTGATCTTCCTGGATGTACAGATGTCTGGTGAAGACGGCTTTGCCCTGGTGGAGCAATTGTTGCAGAAACAGATCAGGGTGGAGATCATTTTCACCACGGCTTATGAGCGCTATGCTATCCGGGCTATTAAAGCTGCGGCCTTTGATTATCTGCTCAAGCCTGTCAGGAGGAATGAACTGGCCGGTTCACTTGAGAAGTTACGGGAAAGGCTTCATGGTTCAGATATGAACAGCAGGCTCTCTGAGCTGATCTTTCAGCTATCGGATAAAAAGAAGATCAAGTTTCGGATCCAGACCGGGTTTGTGATGTTGGATGCTGGTCAGATTCTTTTTTGCAGTGCAGATGAAGCCGGCACCCTGCTTGAGCTGGAATCGGGCAAAAATACAAAGGTTTCTATGTGCCTTAAGGAGGTGGAGAATCTTCTTCCTGAACGCTGTTTTGCCAGGATCAGCCGCTCGCTGGTCATTAACTTGCATTATCTGACGCATGTTGACAGGAAGTCAATGACCTGTGAGATTGTCAATGGCACAAGGCATCTGCTGCCTGTTTCAAAAAAGTACCTGCAGGAGCTTGAAATCAAATGTCACCGCCATTTTTTCCTCCATGGTTGAGTTTTCAGTCAGTACAGTCAGTGACCCGGACCAATCTTACTGTATTATCCTCTTATAGTACCATAAGGTTACACCCCCGTATTTCAGCCTGGTCAAAACGTCCCGTTATTTCGAAGGTTCCGTCGTCCGCAACCCTGCCGGTATCTCCTGTAGCGATGAAGCTGCATGAATACAGGTTGGCCAGATCGATGACATTGATACCGCCGGATTTTCCTGCTGGAAGAGGTGAAAGCGGATCGTAAAGGTCTCTTGTCGACACGTTCATCCATGGTGGAGCAATGAAGCGTCCTGACGCGGTTGAATAGCCCTGCGACAACAATTCTGTCATCCCGTATTCTGAATGGATGGTCTTTTTGCTGAATGCCTTTTTGAGGATCTCGTGCAGCTCTTTCCGTACCATCTCTTTTCGCCTGCCCTTCATGCCGCCTGTCTCCATCATGATGACATTATCGGACAGCGTTACCGGGAATTTTTCCGCCAGGTCCAGCAAGGCAAAACTCACCCCCATCAGCAGTGTCGGATGTTGGTCCTGGTTCCGTTGTTCAAGCACTTCTGCCAGCGCTTTCAGGTTGTCCAGGTAGAAACCGCTCTGTTTATGTTTGCTCAGCCCGATCAGGTGGTTCATCATGTACACCAGCGAAGAATTATTCCGTTCCAGGTAAGAGGGCAGCAGCGCCAGGATACATTGCTTCTCCGGTTTTCCGTAAACATGAGTAAACCAGCGCGTAAAGCTTTCCCGGTAAAGGGATGCAGATACGATGTGGTGTTTGCTGGTAATTTGACCGGTTGTGCCGCTGCTCTCAAATACCAGGACCGGCTTTTTTTTGCCCGTGATGACCCTGTGTGTTTTGAACATTTCGATAGGGAGGAAGGGGATCTCCCCTGTCTCTTTAACGGTATCGGGGACAATGCCCAGGTGCCGCAGGAAGGTAGCATATACTGCGTTCTCTGAGGCCTGGAAGCGAAATACCTCCAGGGCCAGGGAGCGGAAATCATGTTCACTCCGAACGTTCAGTATGCGCTCTTCCAGTGAGTTCATTCTATGAATCCCTCAGCATTGAGGATTGACCATACAGCGGATCTGTTATCCCCTGATGGCTTTCACTCCCGGAAGCTCTTTGCCTTCGATATATTCGAGCATGGCACCACCACCGGTGGAGACATAGCTGACCTTATCGGAAAGGCCGAACTTGTTCACCGCTGCTACGGAATCACCTCCGCCGACCAGGCTGAAAGCGCCTTCAGCAGTGGAAGCAGCAATGGCTTTGGCTATGCTGACCGTTCCTTTCTGGAAGCTGGGCATTTCGAATACACCGGCAGGACCATTCCAGAGGATGGTTTTGGAGTTCATGATTACGTCGGAGAAGAGTGCGATGGTTTTTTCGCCGATATCAAGACCCATGTATCCTGGTTTGCCTTCCATGATGGGAGCGTTTTCGGTATTGGCATCGTTGTTGAAGTCATCGGCAAGTACCTGGTCGACCGGTAACACCAGCTTCACGTTTTTTTCTTCCGCTTTTTTGATCACCTCGAGGGCCATCTCCAGCTTGTCCTCTTCGCAGAGGGAGTTGCCGATCTCGCCGCCCTGTGCCTTGATGAAGGTGTATGTCATGCCGCCTGCGATAATCAGGTTGTCCACCTGGTCGAGCAGGTTCTCGATGACCTGGATCTTGTCGGACACCTTGGCGCCTCCCATGATCGCTGTAAAGGGAGAGGCCGAATCCTTGAGTACCTTGTCCATCGCATCCAGTTCCTTGTTGATGAGAAAGCCGAACATCCTGGCATCTTCCGGGAAAAATTCGGCAATAACGGCCGTGGAAGCGTGTGCCCGGTGTGCGGTACCGAAGGCGTCGTTAACGTAAACATCAGCGTAGGTGGAGAGTTTTTTTGCAAATTCTTTTGTTGCAGCCTGCTCTTCAGCTGTTTTGACTTTATTCTCTGCGGTGTAGAAGCGGAGGTTTTCCAGGAGCAGTACCTGGCCCGGCTTGAGGGCGGCAGATTTCTCTTCAGCCTGTTTACCGATGCAGTCGTCTGCAAACTGTACCTCTATGCCCAGGTGGTCTGAGAGGACGGGGATCACGTGCCTGAGGGAAAATTTATCTTCCGGACCTGTTTTTGGACGGCCGAGGTGTGACATAAGGATCGCTGATCCACCGTCGTCCAGGATTTTCCTGATGGTGTGCAGGGCACCCCGGATCCGGTTGTCGTCTGTTACTTTGAATTGCGCATCCAGTGGCACGTTAAAGTCCACCCTTACGATCGCTTTCTTTCCGGCAAAGTTGTAATTGTCAATGATTTGCATAATTATTGATTTAAGTGACAAATGGTTGTTTCAAAAAGGAAAACAAAGGTAGCATTTATGAGGCAAAGATCAAACAGGGAGACCCCGTCCGGTAGCACATTTTTCATGGTGGTCTTCTGCTGTGAACTGCAGGAGGGTCCAACAATTTTGTTAAATTTGTACGAACGTTAAAACAAATTTTCGCAGCAGATGCAATTCAGTGAGGTGCACGGGCAGGAACAGGTGAAGCAGCGGTTGATCAGGTCAGTACGCGATAACAGGGTCAGCCATGCCCAGCTCTTTTTTGGTCCGGAAGGTACCGGTAAATTACCATTGGCCATTGCCTATGCACAGTATATGTGTTGTGAGGATCCCGGGGCGGATGATTCCTGTGGACGGTGCCCCAGCTGCATTAAATACAATAAGCTGGCCCATCCCGACCTTCATTTTGTGTTTCCCGTGGTGAATATAAAGCAGGGAGGCAGTAACACGGTGAGTGATCATTTTATTTCCAGTTGGAGGGAGGCCCTGGCTGATAATCCCTATATTACTGAAAACCAGTGGTACATGGTGATGGGTGCTGAAAACAAGCAGGGATTCATCAGCCGGAATGAGAGCAGTGAGGTGCTGCGAAAGCTTAGTTTTAAATCGTATGAGGCTCCTTACAAGGTACTGATTATGTGGCTGGCGGAAAAGATGAATGCCCAGGCGGCCAACGCGCTGTTAAAGCTGCTGGAAGAGCCGCCGGATAAAACGGTGTTTCTGTTGGTGTCTGAACATACTGATCTGATCCTGCCCACCATTCTTAGCAGGACGCAGATGATCCTGATCCCCCCGCTGGATGAGCCAAGCATCCGCAGAGGACTTCTTAAAAGATTTCCCGGACAGGAAGAGATGGCGGAGGATGTGATCCGCCGTTCCAACGGGAATTACAGTCTCGCGATACAGCTCATGGAGTCGGGTGAGATGGAGCAGGAGCATTTCGAGGAGTTTGTCTTGTTAATGCGGATGTGCTATGGCAGGGAGATCGTGGAGATTCGTCAGTGGACCGAAAGGATAGCCGGATGGGGCAGGGAACGGCTGAAGATGTTCCTGGCGTATGGGCTGCGGATGATCAGGGAGAATTTTATGCTCAATCTTCAACAGAAGGAGCTCACCTACCTGTCGGCCAGGGAGGAGGAGTTTTCGGTCAGGTTTTCTCCCTTCATACACCGTGGCAATGTTTTCAAGATGGTGGAAGAATTTGACCGGGCCATTGAACATATCGAGGCCAATGGTTATGCAAAGCTGATCCTGCTCGACCTGGCGATCAGGAATATCCTGCTGCTTAAGCAGCCGGCCCCGGTGGATTAGTAATCAGAAAATCCCTACATTTGTAGGATTGGTTTTTTGCGTAAAAAGAGAAGGCAGATGATGGAATGCATGATTGCAAGAGGATATTGTTCGAAAAAGCAAATGGATGTGGCCAATGATAATTTGGACCGCCTGGAATATTATTTTGGAAGTTGCGGAAAGCTTGAAGCTTACAACTGGCTTCGCGAACTATCGGATGATTTTGATATACCGGATATCGTTGAGGTACGATTTAAGAATACCCGCAAGGAGATCTACCGCAATGTGAATGGCCTCCGGCTCAAACGGGGTGACTTTGTTGCGGTGGAGGCCTCTCCCGGGCATGATCTGGGAATCATTACACTGGCGGGAGAGATTGTTCAGAAGCAGCTGGCCAAAACAAAATTCGATCCGCGCATTGATGAACTCAAGAAGGTATACAGGAAGGCCAAGCCGAACGATATAGAGAAGTGGGAGGAGGCGATTAACCTGGAGCATTCATCCATGCTGCAAGCCAGGAGCATTGTCGATGATCTTCAATTGGGAATGAAGATCGGTGATGTGGAATATCAGGGCGACCGTACCAAGGCGATCTTTTATTATATCGCGGATGAACGGGTCGATTTCAGAGAGCTGATAAAGATCCTGGCGGAAAAATTCAGGATCCGTATTGAGATGCGTCAGATAGGTGCCCGCCAGGAGGCAGGCAGGATTGGCGGGATCGGGACGTGTGGACGTGAGCTTTGCTGTTCTTCGTTTATTACAAACTTTGTGTCGGTTTCCACGCAGGCTGCGCGTATTCAGGAGGTAGCGCTGAATCCTACCAAGCTGGCCGGACAATGCGGTAAGCTTAAGTGTTGTCTGAATTATGAAGCGGATAGCTATGCAGATGCAAGAAAGGATTTTCCCGACAGGAATGTGCATTTGAAGCTGGCCGGCGGAAAGGCCGTTCATCAGAAAACCGACATCTACAGGGGGGTGATGTGGTACTCCATGGAGAGTGACAATGCTGCTGGACTGTTTGTTCCCGTGCCTGTAGAACGGGTGAAGGAGATCATCACACTGAACAGGAAAAGTGTTTTTCCTGACACACTTCTTGAGGTCTATCCGGCGGTGGAGTCAGAGAAGCAGGCGCAATTCAGGGATGTTGTCGGACAGGAGAGTATCACCCGCTTTGAGAAGAAAAACAAGGGCCGCGGCAGAGGGCGGAGCAGGGGTGGATCGCAGCAACGAAGGAAGAGATGAGGATATTTTTTATTTCGGTCTTGACCATTCTGGTTCTTTCCGCGGGATTTATCTCCTGTGACAGGATGATGGTATATGATGATTTTCGGCGGATTGACAACGGATCCTGGGCGTGGGACGATCCGGCGGAGTTCACTTTCAGCATCAGCGATACTTCCGGTTTTCATGATGTCCAGATTCACCTTCGCCACTTCACGGAATATCCCATGAGCAACCTTTACCTGTTCTTGCACATGACTGGCCCCTCGGGACAGGAGATGACCGATACCCTTCAGATGATTCTTGCCGAGAATAGCGGTGAATGGATTGGCAGGGGAGTTGGCAATATTCGTGAAATAGGCTACCTGTACCGAAAAAATACCAGGTTCCCCGAACCCGGTGAGTACAGCATCTCAATAGAGCAGGCGATGCGTCTTCCGGAGCTGCCGGTGTCCGGTGTGGGGGTAAGGATCAGTATAGCAAACCCATAAACTGAGCGAGGCTTGAGTAAGAACAAGTTGAAGAGATTCTCGGAAATGGAGACTTTCCAAAACGTTTTTCAACCACGTTTTGAAGAGGTATTCGAAAAGGATTACTCCCTGAAGGGGAGTTGGGCTGAAGAGGTTTTTGGTAACCATCACCCCATTGTGCTGGAGCTCGGATGTGGAAAGGGTGAATATACAGTCGGTCAGGCCGAACATGACTCCAGAAGAAATTTTATCGGTGTTGATATCAAGGGGGCCCGGATATGGAGGGGAGCGCGTACCGCCGACGATAAAGCATTGCAGAATGTGGCTTTTCTCAGGACAAGGATAGAGGTGATTACCTCTTTTTTTTCTTCCGGAGAGATCGACGAGATATGGATCACCTTTCCCGATCCGCAGCTGAAAAGACGACGGAATAAAAAACGGCTCACGGGTCCACTTTTCCTGAACAGGTACCGTCAGTTCCTGAAGGACAACGGTATTGTGCACCTGAAAACGGACAGTGACCAGCTTTTTCGCTATACCAGGGAGCTGGCAATCCATAACCGGCTGGAGATCATCCATGAGACAGACGACCTCTATCATGCCTCTTTTTTTAATGAGACGCTGGCTATCC
>JAGYMF010000028.1 GCA_018400695.1 Bacteroidales bacterium
GAAAAGGTTAAGAATCCTTTCGGAGAGATTGTTCAGGTGCTGGGTTTTCCTGGTGAGAACGAGACAGAAATGCATTCGATCCTGGCGGAATTTGAGCTGCCCAACAAATTTTCCAAAGAGGTGGAAGATGCTGCAGAACGTATTTCGGAAAAGATCAGTGATCAGGAGATTAAAAAACGGAGGGATATGCGTGGAGTACCTACTTTCACGATTGATCCTGCAGATGCAAAGGACTTCGATGATGCTTTGTCAATCCGGAAGATGCCCAATGGCAACTATGAGGCAGGAATCCATATTGCCGATGTGTCATATTATGTGGAGAAGGATTCGGTGGTTGATCAGGAAGCCTATGACAGGGCCACCTCTGTTTACCTGGTAGACCGTGTAGTGCCTATGCTTCCGGAAAAACTTTCCAACAACCTTTGTTCATTGCGTCCCCATGAGGATAAACTGTGCTTTTCGGTGGTAGTAGAGATCACACCTGATGCACAGGTGGTGGATGAATGGTTTGGAAGAACAGTGATTTATTCAGACAGGCGGTTTGATTACGATGAAGCACAACAGGTTATAGAGACCGGAGAGGGAGAGATGAAGAAGGAGGTCCTGCTGCTTCATGATCTGGCGACGAAACTACGGGAGCAAAGGTACAGGGAGGGTTCTATCAACTTTGAAAGAGATGAGGTAAAATTCAACCTGGATGAAGAGGGCAGGCCGTTAAGTGTCTATTTCAAGGTTCAGAAGGAGGCAAACCACCTCGTTGAGGAGTTTATGTTGCTGGCCAACCGAAGGGTGGCCGGATACGCCAGCAGGGGCGGTAAATATGAGAAGGAGTTGTCGGCTGGAGAACAGAAAGCCTCAGGGAAAAAGGGAAAAACTTTTGTCTACCGTATCCACGATATCCCCGATGAAGAGAAGCTACAGTCCTTTACAACCTTCATCAGAAAATTTGGTTATGAAATTACAGGGGGTGATAAGCACAGGGTAGCTGTTTCCATGAACAAATTGTTGAACGGGGTGAAGGGAAAGAAAGAGCAGCATGTGATAGAGAACCTGGCACTACGTGCCATGGCAAAGGCGCGTTACTCCACTAAGAACATTGGTCATTACGGATTGGCGTTCAAGGATTATTCTCATTTTACCTCTCCAATCAGGCGTTATCCCGACATGATGGTACACCGCCTGCTGGCACATTATCTTGGGGGAGGAGAATCGAAAAATGCGAGTAAGTATGAGAGCCGGTGTGAGCATGCTTCAGAGATGGAGCGAAGGGCTATAGATGCAGAACGGGCATCGATCAAGTACAAGCAGGTGGAGTTTATGCAGGACAAGGTGGGTCAGGTGTTTGATGGGGTTATTTCGGGACTCACTGACTGGGGGATATATGTAGAAATTGTTGAGAATAAGTGCGAAGGCATGGTATCACTGCAGGGGCTTGTAGATGATTTTTATGAATTTGATGAAGATGATTATATGATCAAAGGCAGGCATTCAGGTAAACAATTTCAGATAGGCGACCTGTTGCAGATTGAGGTGACCAACGCCAACCTGTCACGCCGCCAGCTGGATTATAAACTGGTGGAAGAGACGGTTGCTGGAAAATGATCATTCATAAGATTTGTATATCAGTTGATCGTAACTTATTTTTAGAAGGATATTTGCTGAAAAAATGGTTGTAGTAAAATCAAAAATTCGAGCGGAGATCGTCAGTGTTGCCCGAAAGGTATTTAGAAGGAAGGGGTACAAGAAAACCACGATGGATGAGATTGCCAGTGCCGCGAGGATGGGGAAGAGCTCCATCTATTATTATTACAGTAGCAAGGAAGATATCTTTGAGGCTGTAGTGGTCCGTGAGGCACAGGAGCTGAAGGCGCAGTTGTACAAGGTGATTAACATGGATAAATTGCCTATTGAACTGTTAAAGGATTATATCATGTTCAGGCTGGATCACCTTCATACTGTTGCCAATTTTTATGCAGTACTGAAGGAAGAAGAATACATGGAGCAGATGCAGTTCGTAAAGCGGGTGCGTCAAAAATTTGAGGAGGAAGAATTTAAAATGGTGCGGAGTATTCTTGAGCGTGGCATCATCGATGGAGACTTTATCATTAACAATCCGGATATCGGGGCTACTGCATTTACCACCATGCTGAAGGGGCTTGAACTGCCCCTGTTCCTGAATGAAACATCCAGGTTGGAAAAAGAGAGACTCCTTGATGATTTGATCAGGGTTATTTTTTACGGGATTGTGAAGCGGAATGAATAACCGTTTCACTGCATCATCATCTCACTTAACCATTTCGGGCGGTTGGTTGTGATTGCTGAAACGCCGGCATCAATGACCTTTTTGGCATCTTTCGGTTCGTCCACGGTCCAGCACCACATATCCTTGTTAACATCCCTGAACTTCTGAACAAGGGCGGCATCAATGATTTTGTGGCGAAGGTTCACACCGTCCAGGTTGCTTTCAGCAATAACGTCGAAGTTTTTCTTTATATCATTACTAAAAGCAGAAAGGTAGTAACAGGGTATTTCCGGATAGATCTCTTTTGTTTTCAGAATGGTTTCCAGATCGAATGCGATAAAGGCAATGTTTCCTGTTTTCCAGTATTTGCTGATAACCTCCTGCATATAGGGAAGAATTTCGGGACCTGTTTTGATTTCGATGACCAGGGTTTTTCCGGGAGGTATTGTGGAAAGCACCTCGGACAGGAGAGGGATTGTTTCAGCGGAGTATTTTTCCAGGTTGGTCTCTTTCAGCAGGATGGGGTAGCCCATTATTTCATCATATTTTGTCTCTTTTACCACGAAGTTATGACCGGTCAGCCGTTTTCCCTTTTTATCGTGAAAAAGGATGACCTGTTGATCCGCTGTAAGCATGATATCACACTCCGCAGCCGGGGCATCCAGTTCCCAGGCAAGCTGAATGGATGCTTTTGTATTTTCGGGTGCCAGATAAGAAGCGCCACGGTGAGCAACATACGTTATCTCCTGTGCTGAAAGGTTCAGCGACATCAGTGCGGCAAAAAGGAACAGGATATTTTTCATTTGGTATATTTTTATTTAGAATCCTTGCACAATTGATAAGGAATTCAATTTATGAAATTTCGACAACTCTTTCAGGAGAAGAGGGTTTAATTTTATATAAAATGTATCAGTTGTGGGTTGTTCTGCGGTTTGAGCCGTTTCAATGTCGTATCTTTACATGGTTAAAAAATCTAAAATCGTATTGTCATGCAATTCAATTTTATTCAACGCTTTCGGGGTTTCCTGAGAACCACCTTTATTGGGGGATTGGTGGCACTTCTTCCCATCACATTGGTGATTATATTTTTTCGGTGGATTATTAACCTGATCGAACGGTATATCGGTCCGGTAATTGACCTGGTGACTGATACGGATTCGAAATTGTATACCATTGGATTGTATATTATTGCCATTGTATTCATCTTCCTGATATTTTTCGGTATCGGTCTGATTATACAGACACGTATTGGAAGGTTCCTGAATTATCAGCTTGAGAAGAAATACCTGGTGAGGATTCCGGGGTATAAAATTGCAAGGGATACAGTGGGTCAGTTTTTTGGTAAGAACAAGTCATTTTTCAAGGAGGTGGTGATCGTAGATTTGTTTAATTCAGGCACTTTGATGACGGGTTTTATTACGGACGACCAGGGGGATATGATCACGGTGTTTGTACCGACAGGACCCAATCCGACTTCAGGAAACATTTATCATGTGCCGGTTGACCATGTACTCAGAACCCACGCACCTGTTGATGTAGGCATGAAATCGATTATTAGCTGCGGAGCAGGATCATCGCAGGTTTTCAGTGCGTTGAAAGAAGGGGAAGAAAACAACCAGTTACCGGAAAATAAAAAATAGGTAAAAGCTTTACGGAGCAGGTTGTTGTGTGGGCTGAATGGAAGTAGAATTTATGCTGTTGCTTTGCTTTCAGCATCTTTCGGTTCTTTCTTTTTTTGTTCCTCTTCCTGCATGAAAGCAAAATATTTTTTTTGTCTGATCAGCAGTATCGCAACCGCAATAGATATACTGGCATCTGCGATGTTGAACACCGGTCTGAAAAACGTGAATGAATTTCCGCCGATTCTCGGGATCCAATCGGGATATGATCCATTGATGATTGGAAAATAGAACATATCCACCACTTTTCCGTGCAAAAAACGCTCATAACCACCATTTTCCGGAAACATCACTGCCTCCTGGACGGTGTTGCTATGGCTGAAGATCATCCCGTAAAAGGCAGAGTCGATCATGTTGCCAATAGCACCGGCGAGGATCAGGGACATGGTGACCAGCAATCCTCCATGGGCTTTGATTTTGATAAGGTGACGAATATAAAAACCTATGACAACAATGGCCACCAGGCGAAACAGGCTCAGGATAATCTTCCCGTAGCTGCCTGGCAGGTTCATACCGAAGGCCATTCCTTTGTTTTCAACAAAATGAATGATAAACCAATTGCCAAACACAGGATTTTGCTCATAGAGCGTCATGTTTGTTTTGACGATGATCTTGGTTACCTGGTCTATGACCAGAATCACCAGAATGATCAGTATGCATTTAAGTGTTCTTGACATTGTATGATGTCTGTGCTGATAAAAAAAGGCGGTAGAGAAGGAAGTTCCGAACTATTGTTTGGATTTTGCCTCCATGCTTAATGTAGCGTGTGGTACAGCCCGAAGCCGCTCTTTGGAGATAAGCTTCCCGGTTTCCCTGCAGATTCCATAGGTTTTGTTTTCTATTCTTACAAGGGCTGCCTGCAGGTGTTGTATAAACTTATGCTGTCGCTGGGCGAGCCGGCCTGCCTCTTCCTTGGACAGCGTTGCTGCACCCTCTTCAAGCACTTTAAATGTGGGAGAAGTATCCTGGGTATCATTACTTTCACTTTGTGTAATGGCAGATTTCAAAAGATCGTAATCTTCCCTGGCCTTGTCGAGCTTTTTCATTATCAGTTCCTTGAACTCCATCAGCTCCTCATCCGAATATCTTGTTTTCTCAGCCATGGTTTCTAATTTATAGTTTGCTTAAATATAGTAAATAATTTAATGTGGCGACCTGTTTTTCCTGGTACGATATGTAATCCCTAGTCGCTTTTTTTCGTTACACTAATCCTGATATTGATCTCATCATCCAGTTCAATTTTCCTGCTTCCGTTGTTTTCCAGGCTGCTGCTGATCGAGATCTCTTCAGCCAGGGTCTGGGCACTGATATATGAGCCGAATTTTTCGATGGTCCTGGAAATGGTTTCATGTTCTTCAATGACAACAACTACTTTATCTGTGACGTCGAAATTGCTGTCTTTCCTGATATTCTGGATCCTGTTCACCAGTTCGCGGGCAACACCCTCATAGCGAAGATCTTCTGTGATGGTGATGTCGAGGGCTACTGTAATGGCATTTTCCGTAGCTACCAGCCATCCGGGAATATCTTCCGAGGCAATTTCCACGTCATCAATTCCAAGGGTGATCGTGTCATTTTCCACCTGGATGTCAAATGTACCATTTTTTTCAAACTGGCTTATATGATGCTGGTTCATGCGTCCTACTGCTGCAGCAATAAGTTTCATGCGTTTACCGTATTTTGGTCCCAGCGACTTGAAATCGGGTTTGATTTTCTTAACCAGAATCCCTTCAGTATCGTGCAGGTATTCTATCGATTTTACATTGACTTCATTCAGGATAAGGTCTTTTACCAGTTCAAGTTTGTGGCTGAACGATTGATCAAGTACCGGGATCATGATTTTGTTCAGCGGTTGACGCACCTTGATATTTACCCTGCGCCGCAGGCCGAGGATCATGGAGGTGATGGTCTGGGCGATTTCCATGCGTTCTTCCAGTGCCGGATCTGTCAGTGATTCGGTGTATGAAGGAAATTCCACGATATGGACTGAATGCTCTTCGTGGCGGCCGGTGATGCCGTTCAGGTCGCGGAACAATTTTTCCATGTAGAAGGGAGCAAATGGTGCAGCAAGTCGGGCAACGGTTTCGAGGCAGGTATAGAGTGTCTGGTAAGCAGCAAGTTTATCGGTGTCAAATTCCCCACCCCAGTAACGCTTTCTGTTCAGTCGCACATACCAGTTGCTTAGATTTTCAAGCACAAATTCCTGGATCATCCTGGCGGCGCGGGTGGGTTCATAGTTCTCAAGTTGCTGCCGGACGTTTTTGACCAGGGAGTGAAGCAGTGACATGATCCACCGGTCGATCTCGGGCCGTTCGTTCACCGGAACCTCGGGCTTATGGTAATTGAAGCCGTCTACATTGGCATAAAGTGCAAAGAAGGAATAGGTATTGTACAGGGTGCCGAAAAATTTTCTTCTGACCTCTTCCACGCCGCTGATATCGAACTTGATATTGTCCCAGGGCTGTGCATTGGTGATCATGTACCAGCGGACCGGGTCTGAGCCGAACTTGTCAATGGTTTTGAACGGATCGACGGCATTCCCCAGTCTTTTGGACATCTTGTTCCCGTTTTTGTCGAGCACCAGTCCGTTGGAGATAATGTTTTTAAATGCAACGGAATCAAACAGGGTGGCGGCAATGGCGTGCAGGGTAAAAAACCATCCCCGGGTCTGGTCCACCCCTTCAGCAATAAAATCGGCCGGATAGAACTGGTCGAAATCATTTTTATGTTCGAAGGGATAGTGCATTTGTGCGTAGGGCATGGCTCCGGAGTCGAACCACACATCGATCAGATCGGGTTCGCGGAACATTTTTTTGCCGTTTTGGCTGATCAGGACTATGTCGTCGACGAAGGGACGGTGAAGGTCGAATTTATTATAGTTGTCAGCTGAAAAATCTCCTTCGATAAAATCTTTCAGTGGGTTATCGGTCATGAATCCTGCAGCAACAGATTTTTCGATCTCCATTTTAAGTTCCGCAACGGAGCCGATGCAGACCTGTTCCTTTTTATCTTCTGTAACCCAAATGGGCAGTGGTGTACCCCAGAAGCGGGACCTTGAAAGGTTCCAGTCCATCAGGTTTTCGAGCCATTTGCCAAAGCGCCCGGTTCCTGTTGCTTCCGGCTTCCAGTTGATCGTATTGTTCAGCTCAATCATCCGCTCTTTCATCGCGGTAGTGCGGATGAACCATGAGTTCAGCGGATAGTAAAGCACTGGTTTATCGGTTCTCCAGCAGTGTGGATAATTGTGTACATATTTTTCGATGCGGAATGCCCGGTTGTGCTGTTTCAGGTATACGGCGATATCGATGTCTGTGGAATCATCATCGTCTTTTCTGTCATCGTCGTATTCATTCTTCACGAATTTGCCTGCGAAGGCATTGTAGTTGTCGGCATTTACCTGTTTGCTGACAAATTCCGGGTCCAGATCTTCCAGCCTGAAGAACCGTCCTTTTTTATCGACCAACGGGTTGACAAGTCCATTTTTATCGATGACGGTCAGGGCGGCAATGTTATTCTCGACAGAGACTTTATAGTCGTCTGCACCAAAGGTAGGTGCGGTATGAACGACTCCGGTTCCCTCTTCTGTGGTTACGAAATCTCCGGGAATGACTTTGAAAGCCTTGCCTTCAGGACGAACCCATTGCAGAAGTTGTTCATAGGAGATCTGCAGGAGATCCCTGCCTGAGAATTTTTTCAGTACCCTGAAAGGAATATGTTTGTCGCCGGGTCGGAATTCGTCGAAAGGCAGTTCAGCATGTTTTTCCGGGAAGTAGGTATGCACCAGGTCACTGGCGAGCACAACGGCCATCTTTTCGCCGGTATACTGGTTGTAGGTTTCGATAAGTGAATATTCTATTTTCTTTCCGACGGTGAGTGCCGTATTGGAGGGCAGTGTCCATGGAGTGGTGGTCCACGCCAGGATAAAGACATCGGCAGCTGTTTCACTGAAAAGGAATTCCGACCGGTCGTCTTGTATTACTTTGAATTGAGCCACCACGGTGGTGTCCTTCACATCCCTGTAACAACCTGGCTGGTTCAGTTCGTGTGTGCTGAGCCCTGTACCGGCGGCAGGGGAGAAGGGTTGAATGGTATATCCCTTGTAGAGCAGGTCTTTGTTCATCAGCTCTTTGAGCAGGTACCAGAGGGTTTCGATGTATTTGTTGTCGTAGGTGATGTAGGGATCTGACATGTCGATCCAGTACCCCATTTTTTCAGTAAGGTCTTCCCACACGTCGGTATACTTCATCACATCTTTACGGCAAGCCTTATTGTAATCTTCGATGGAGATACTTTTTCCGATATCCTCCTTGGTGATGTTCAGCGACTTTTCAACGCTGAGTTCCACCGGGAGACCATGGGTATCCCAGCCTGCTTTGCGTTTAACGTGGTATCCTGACTGGGTCTTATACCGGCAGATAATGTCTTTGATGGTACGGGAGATGACATGGTGGATGCCAGGCATTCCGTTGGCTGACGGGGGGCCTTCATAAAAGACAAATGAAGGACTGTTCTGTCGTGCTGAAAGACTTCGCTCAAAAGTTTGATCCTTCTTCCACAATTCGTTGATCTCCTTGTTGGTTTGTGAGAGATCAAAATTTTTATATTCCGGAAATTTCCTGGTCATTGAATTACTCCTGCTTTTCCTTGATGGTACCTACTATTCTATTGAAACGCACAAAGATAGAAAATAGATATAAATAAAGCAGAAGTAGAACGAAAAAAGCGATTATTAGTGTGTGGTAAAGGTAATGACGCTGGTCCGTTAATGTATTGGTATTTAAGACTATTCATAGCGAAAGGCTTCGACCGGGTTCATACGTGCGCTCTTGATCGCATGGTAGAGAATGGTGATCAGAGAGAAAAGAATGATCAATACGGATGAGATAATAAAGATATCTGCGGAAAGGTCGATTCTGTAGAAGAAATCTTCCAGCCAGCGGCGGGCGAGAAACCATGCGGCAGGCATTCCGATCAGTAAAGAGATGAAGACCAGGCGGGTGATTTCCAACAGCATGATCTTTACGATCCTGACCTCTGTAGCTCCGAATGCTTTTCGGATACCGATTTCCCGTGTACGACGTTCGGCATTGAATGATGCCAGGGCCAACAGACCCATACAAGCGATGATGATGGCGATGACAGTAAAGATGCCTATCAATTTGGACATGCGTTGTTCGGAAGGGTACAGATTGTCGATTTGCTCATCTACAAAGCTGTATTCAAAGGGAAAGTCGGGAGCCAGTTCATTCCAGGTTTGTTCCATGTCGGCCAGGACTGTTTGGGGGTTATCGTTTTGCACCCTGATGAACATATTCATGAGCAGTGAGGGTGGAAATACTACGGCAGCGAGGGGTTCCACCCCGCTGGAGAGTGGCTGGAAATGGAAATCATCCATGACCCCGACGATTTGTCCATCCGTTCCCATGAATGACAGCTCTGTACCAACAACCGCTTCTTTGTTGATCATGTCTGCGAGTGTTTTGTTGATCAAAAAATTTGCAAGGCTGTCCCGGTAGAGATCCCCCGGGTATTTTTCAGAAAAACCACGGCCTGAAAGGATACGGATTCCCATGGTTTTCGCGAAATCGTAATCGACAGCAGTAAATGATACGAGCATTTCATTGTCCGGATCTTTACCCTGCCAGTGGATGTTGCTGGAATTGGTTCCGATGCGCAGTGGCTGGTGGATGCTGGCAGAAATATTTTTGACAGCCGGATTCCTGAGCAATTCGTTTTTCAGTGTTTCGTAATGCTCCTCAAGTCCGCCCCGCAGGGGAATGGTGACAAGCTGGTGTTTATCAAACCCCAGGTCGGCGTTTTGCATGTATTTCAATTGTCTGCTGACAATGATGGCGCCTGAAATGAGCAGGATTGAAAGAGAGAACTGGAAGATCACCAGGATTTTTCTGAGCAGCCCGCTGCCGGTGCGTGTATCAGATTGCTGCCGTATGGCGCGTACTGGCTGTAGCGAAGAGAGGTGGAAGGCCGGGTATGTTCCGGCCAGTATTCCTGTAACCAGGATTACGGTCAGCAAACCAATCATATATTTCAGGGTAAAAATGGCTGAAAGTCCCAGATCCTTACCGGATAGTTCATTGAATTTATGGAGAAATAATGCTACAATCAATAGGGCGAGGAAAGCAGCGATGACGGTCTGGACAAACGATTCGCATAAATGTTGCCTGACCAGACGGATTTTCGAAGCACCGTTGACCTTGCGCAGCCCTATCTCTTTTACGCGTATGGAAGACCGGGCGGTGGACATATTCATGAAATTGATGCATGCGATAATGAGAACGAACAGTGCTACAGCGGAAAAGATATAGACGTAAAGAATGGCACCCGGTGATTTCCCATAACCGAAATAGGTATGCAGGTGGATGCGGTGGATTGGCATGACCTCGAAGGCAATGGTGTTTCCCTCTTTATGCATGTTGGTGACTTCGGTGATCTTGCCGTTGATGGTATTTTCGGCGGTTCCGGGCACCAGTTTTACATAGGTATAGATGGAATTGTTGTTCCAGCTGTCGGAATAAAAAGGTTGTTGCTCCTGGTAAAACCATGGCAGCAGGATTTTGGCATGAAGCACTGTGTTTTTGGGAGGGTCCTTCATGACACCCGTAACGGTGTAAATATCGTTGTTATTGACCTTGAGGGTCTTTCCCAAAGCGCGTGTGGTACCGAAATATTTTTTTGCGATTTCTTCAGATATCACGATGGTGTTCGGCGCATTCAGTATGGCATCGGGGTCTCCCTGCAACAATTCAAAGCCAAACATATTGAAAAAGGAAGAATCGGTGGCTACCACTTCATTTTCAAAGAATTTAAGGTTTTCATGAGTTAATAGCAGACCGTTTGCGTAGGTGATCCTGCACTGCCTGGTGATCTCAGGAATCTCTGCTTTCCACACCGGACCTGAGGGATGGGGGGTAACGGTTACATGGTAGGGTTCCGGGTTGGAGTAAAACTGGTTTTCTTCCACGCGGTAGATCTGTTTGTAATCGGGGTGGAAGCGGTCATAACTCAATTCCTGCTGTACCCAGAGAAGGATGAACAGCACACAGGCCATGCTGAAAGAGAGGCCAATGATATTGATAATGGTGATGCTTTTATGTCTTAAAAGGAGGCGGATGGCCAGTCGAATATTGTTGCGAATCATCTTCTGGTGTTTTCCCTAAAGACGAATTATAAACAGGAACGTTACATTAAGACCAGAAAGACCAGGAAAAAAACCCGGTTATTTCACCATAAACTTTTTATGTACCAGGGATCCATCCGGCAGATTGATCCTTAGGAAATAGATGCCAGAATTGTAACGTGAGATATCCAGTACCGAATGTTGGGAACCCACCTCCCGGAAGGCAACAAGACGGCCACCGGTATCGTACACAGCGTAAGATTTCAGGATCCCTTCCGATTCGATAAATAGTTCGTTTCTTGCAGGAACAGGATAGGCAAGAATGGTTTCAGCAGGGTTTGTTTTTTTCTGACCGATCTCCGTTATCAGGGGTTTTTCCAGTTTCTTTGTTGTATAAATGCGGTATTCCCCCGGGGCAAGCGAGATCTCTCCCCGGGTATCTGTCACCTGGAGCGTATCCCCTGAAAAATAGCTGTACCAGTTTCCGGTTTTACTAAAGTTGGGATCCACGGATTGCCTGGTAAGGTCGAAGTTGCCCAGGATACGCACATTCATATCTGCATGATTAAGTTCGATCCGTTTCATGGGACCAGCAACGTTCATGTTGAAATCAGCGGTCGAAAAGGCCGGTTCTGTCTTCTTCAGGTGAATCAGTGCAGAGAAGACATCGAACAGTTTGCGCCTGGTGTTATCATGGTAGTAGTCCCACCGGATGGGTTTGTTTCCCACCCTGCCGTTATAATCAATACTGAAGTCATACCCCAGCTCCCCGAACTGCCAGATCATCTTTGGACCCGGAACAGTAAAGAAGAATGTGGCCGCCAGCTTGACCCTGTCCAGGGCGGTAAAGATGTTTGTTATATCATAGGAGCCTGAGGAATTCCCATATTGAAGGTTGCGGAACATCATCCGCTCTTCATCATGGCTCTCCATGTAACCCACCAGGGCAGGGTTGCTCCACCCTCTTTTTTTGTATGATATCCAGCTAAAGTCGGATTTTCCATTGTCATGGTACCCCATAGAAGCATCTCCATAGCTGTGATTCAGATTACCCCACAGCATCATGCCGTAACCGGCAAGCACCGTTTCTTCCGTGTTATCTGCCAGGTGTTCAAGGATCACGTATGCTTCAGGTTTGGTTTCCCATATTTCATCGGCCATTCTTTTAAGAATATTGATTCTGGCCGCATCATACGCCCATCCATCTCCGGGCGTATTTGTAAAACCCTTGGTGAAGTCAAAGCGAAAACCGTCGATGTTGTACGCAGAGAGCCAGTGACTGTTTACCCGGTCAACAAATGTTTGTGTTGCCAGGCTTTCATGATCAAAATCGTAGCCCCAGGAATAGGTCTGGTTGGGTGAGTTGACATTGTACCAGGGATTTTCAGGGGTTACCTTGTAGGTGGTGTTGTCCAGGTAGAGTTGTACAAGGGGAGATTGGCTGAACGAGTGGTTGAGGGTCATGTCCATGATCACCGCGATACCCCTGCCATGGCAGGAGTCTACAAACACTTTCATATCTTGAGCCGGTCCGTAATACTTGTCAGGAGCGAAGTAAAAAGAGGGATTGTATCCCCAGCTTTCATTCCCCTCAAATTCATTGGCCGGCATCAGTTCGATGGCATTGACGCCCAGTTTACTGAAATAATTGAGGGTATCGGTGAGTGTTTCCCAGTCATGTGCCTCCAGAAAGTCCCTTACAAGAAGTTCATAGATAACAAGGTTTTCTTTGCCGGGAGGGGTGAATTCTGTATGTTTCCATTCGTAGGGGGTGCGGCCTGTATGCAATACACTGGCAATGCCTGTGGTATATTCTGCTGGAAAAGGTTTCAGTCCGGGATATGTTTCATCGCTGATCCATTTATCGTTCCAGGGGTCCAGCACTTTTTCGGTATAGGGATCGGCGATGAGCAATTCACCATCGACCAGGTACTGGAATGTATATTCTGTATTCGGGTCAAGATCACTGAGCGTGATCCACCAGCGATCACCGTCCAGCATCATCCTGGCATCGGAACGGGGGGTCCAGTTATTGAAATCCCCCACAACAAATACGTGGTTTTTACCGGGTGCATGCAGGACAAGCTGAGCAGTTTCATTACCGGTATAATTAATTCCATTTTTCACCCCATCCGGTATTTGGACAATGGACTGGTCTCCCAAGACATGGACAAAAACGGAGTCGGCATCGGCGTTCCCATCTTTTGTTATGGTTGTCTTAATCCAATAATCTCCCGGAGAAGGAAAATCGAAAGTGTGTGTGATATTGGATGACGTTGCTGTCTTTATAGGTGTGCCGTTGAGGAAGAGCAGGATCGCTCCGGGTTCGGAGGCTGCAGCTTCGAATGAAAGTTGTGTTCCCGGTTCGATCAGCTGATTGCTTTCGGGCGTTATGATGGTGATGTTCAGTCCGGGTTCGAATACCTCAACGAAAATATCGGTGTTGTTAACTCCCTTTCCCTCTTTGGTATTATCGGCGCTGCGAAACACAAAAGCCATGTGTGTGATAATTTCTGTTTCCGGAACACCGTAGTAGCTTCTGATTGAAGGGGTAATGTCTAACGTATAAAGGTTATCATCCACCCGGGTCATTTTTGTTTCATCGGTATTTTCTCCCCAGTCAGTCTTTACATATTTCCAGTCACCGGATCCGGAACTGCCATCAGTAAGAACACCGGTATGTGCATACACATCTCCGGTATAATCCTTTAGTACGCCGTTTCCAAGGGTGGCATCATAGGTGATGGTTACGCTCCCTTCAGCAACCGGTATGTCGGGGTTGGTTGTGATGATCTGGCTTTGAACTGTCAGGGAAAAACAGACCATCAGGGAAGCGACGATACCTCTTTTCATGATGTTTATTTTTTAAGTTCAAGAACCAGTCCGGTGCGGGCAGGTACCGTGATGGATTCGTCCAATTCGAAAACAGCTCCGGACAGGATGTCGGTTCCGTAGCTAAAATGGTGTATCAGTTCATTGAACCGACCGGTTTCAAGCTTGACTTTTCTCCCGGTCTTGTTCAGCAGCACCATCACCCTTTTATGTTCATTATAGCGGCCATAGACATAGACCCCTTGTTCGGGTGCATAATGGATCATCTGTCCTGTATGTATGACCGGTTCGTTTTTTCTCCAGTGCAGCATTTGTTTAAAAAAGTCCTGCATCTCTTTTTGCTCGCGTGACAGTCCTTTACCTGTAAAACCATTCACAGGATCTCCGTGCCATCCTCCCGGAAAATCTTTTCGGATATCACCGTGGTGGTCGCTCTCTGTATGGGTCATCAGGATTTCCGAGCCATAAAATATCTGGGGAATGCCCCTTGTGGTGAGGATATAGGTGATTCCCAATTTATAGAGGTTTTTGTCCATACCTACCTGCATGAAGAACCGGGGCATGTCATGGTTATCTGGGAAAATCACAAGGTTGGCAGGATCGGGATAGAGAAAATCGTTGGCCAGGGCTTCATACAGTTTGATCCACCCTGTATTCCATGATTCATCTTCGGTGAGGCTCTCTTTAAGGGCCGCCTGAAGGGGGAAGTCCATCATGCTTGGGATGTTTCCATCATAACCATCCTTGTTTACCTGTCCTTTCTGCCAGTAGCTTACAATGGCCGGGTTGAGGCTCCACTCTTCACCCACGATATTGAACCCAGGATATTCGGTCAGGACCCTTTGGTTCCATTCTGCCATCATGTGCTTATCGGGGTAGGGATAGGTATCCATTCTGATACCGGAGAGTCCGGCATATTCAATCCACCATATACTGTTCTGCATCAGGTATTCTGCGAGGAATTTATTCCGCTGGTTCAGGTCAGGCATGGTTTCCACGAACCATCCGTCGACCATATTGCGGCGGTCTGTTTCGGCAGCGTAAGGATCTTGATTTACAGTACGCCTGTGGTTGCTGAAGGATGGGTCCGGGTAATTGTTGATCCAGTCTTTTGTAGGCAGGTCTTCCATCCACCAGTGTCGTGAACCGATATGGTTAAAGATCATGTCCATGATGAGTTTAATGTTCTTTTCTCCGGCCATTTCAGAGAGCCTCAGAAAATCTTCATTTGTACCATATCGTGGATCCACTTTATAGAAATCGGTGGTGGAATATCCGTGATAGGAAGTACGGTCCATATCATTTTCAAGGAAGGGGTTCATCCAGATGGCCGTGAATCCCATTGCTTCAATATAATCCAGGTGGTTCATTATTCCTTGCAGATCACCACCGTGTATACCGGTTCTGTCGGTTCTGTCGACCACATTTTCACGCATTCCTTCAACCACATCATTTTCCGGATCTCCGTTGGCAAAACGGTCTGGCATAAGGAGGTACAAGACATCGGAATTATCGAAACCAGGACGCCGGTCAGGGGCTGCCTTTTTTTCAAGGAGTTGATACTCCCTGGCAGATGATGAGCCGGAGTGATCGATGAATTCGATCCGGAACGTACCCGGCTGCGTCTCTTTTTCAATATGCAGGTTGATAAACAGGTAGTTTGGATTTTCAACCCTTTCAACGGAGACCAGCTGAACGCCGGGATAATTAATTTGAACCAGGTCATCTGCGATTTCTTTGCCATAAACCATTAGCTGGAGTTCCGGGTGCTGCATACCGGTCCACCAGTTTGGTGGTTCCACCCGTTCCACCTGTGCGGTTACATGCAGGCTGAACAGGAGAGGGATCAGGAAGGAAAGTAGGAATTTCAGGTTGTTCATGGTTTTTATGTTTATGCCGGTCGGACAATGGTCTTAGAAAGCAGCAGGTTTTTGCAATATAAAGTAAAAAAAGGCTGCCTTACGGAAAAGGCAGCCTTTTTGAAGTCAGTGTGATATTAGTTTTTAGTAAACGTAGCTACTCCGGTCCATGGATTCAGGGTAATGGTATAATTACCGGCCTCAGAGACGGAGATATTGGCACCATCCTGTGTCAGCGCAGCCAGGTCACCGCCGAGGTTGATGGCCCAGTCGTCGTTGGCCCTGAATTTCATTTCCGCGGCTGTCAGGTCAGCTGTCAGGGTAAAGACCCCATTTCCGGCATCCCATGTCATATCGGTATCAGCGTCCCAGCCTCCTGGTGTTGCTTCACCGATGATTCCCCATCTGTTGACAGAGGCTTTGTATTCATTGGGCGTACTCAGGTCGAGCGTGAAGGCATAGTCGGCTTCAACACCGGGTGAAGCGAAGTTTCCTCCGTCATGGACCAGTGCATTCAGGTCGCCGCCATAATTGATGGACCAGTCATCTTTGCCCCTGAATTTAAACTCACCGGTTTCCAGTAGTTTCATTCCACCGATCCAGGTTTTAGAGTCTGCATCGTAGGAGAGTTCTGTATCATCGTCCCAGCCGGCAGGTGTGGCATCACCGATAACGCCCCATACAGTTTTGATCAGTGAGTAGGTCATGTTAGCGAGGTTTGCCCGGATACGGTAATAACCATCTTCAGCGACGGTAATATTGCCGCCCGGATTTGTCAGTCCGCCGGCACCATCATCTCCGAAAGTATGTGCATCGTCCCAGCTGTGATCCGTGACCAGCTTGATCTCTCCGGCAGTCAGGTAAACATAGCCTTCAGCCTCACCTTCGCTGCTTTCGGTGGAGATGATATATTCGGCATTATCGCTGTTGTCCCAGCCGTTATAGCCACCAACCACCCAGAAGGTAGTGATGTCGGCCAGGGTGGTGAAAGAGATGTTTTCGCCGTAGGCAGTACCCGCGCTGTTGGTGGCGTATGCCCGGACATGATAGGTTGTACTGAGTTCCAGTCCGGTGATGTTGGATACAAATGTAC
>JAGYMF010000029.1 GCA_018400695.1 Bacteroidales bacterium
CCCGGGCCTGTTTGATCGAGAACCGCTTCATTCACAATTTCTCCGGAGGAGGCATTTAGAACAGAAACATTATAATCACGAATGGTATAGGATGGTAGTGTGTGGCTAACTAAAAAACTCAAAACTAACTTACCGTCGTCCCCAGTAAAATGATCCAATTGGACCGGAGCACTGAGTTTCTTCAGCATTTCATAAGATGGTTTATGCTCAAGATTGTGGTCTACAACACCATGCACCCTCCTGCGTAGCTTTCCTTCACCTTCTTCACCCATGTGGGTTCTGTAATCATTGTAATTGAAGTAGATATATCCCTGTACGTATGGACGTTCAACATACTGGGCATAATGGGCTTCCATATCCCTGACCCTTCTTTCATCTCCACCGGTGAACCTGGGTTCGCAGAGGCCCCATTCGGAAATGATCACAGGCTTATCAGGGTATATTTCATGTATCTTGTCCAGAGCCAATCCCGCAGCTTCTGCATCCTTACCGAACCAGGTACCGTAATAGTCATTCATCATGATCCAGTCGAAATATGCAGAAACGTCATCTTCGGGATTTTCACCCACATGGTTGCTGACATAGGAAACAATCCTGTTGCTATCCAGCTTTTCCACCATTGCCTTCAATTGAAATAGCGATTTTTTTGTACTATTCAAGGTCGATTGCAGTTCATTCCCTATCCCCCATGCTATAATACATGGCGCATTATAATCACGCATGATCATCTCCTCAGCATGGAGTGCTGCAATATCGGAAAGCGGTGGATTTGCAAAATCGACAGGTTGTTGCCATAATGGGATCTCTTCCTGAACCAATATGCCTTTTCTGTTGCATAAGTCGATGGTCGCCTTGCTTTGTTGCCAATGGAACCGCGTGAAAATGCAATTTGCGTTTTTCATATCATCAATAACACGTTCAATATACTCATCCGGTTCAGCCATTCCATGCATAGTATCTGAACCGGGCATCCATTCTACCCCTGTCAATCTTATATGTTCATTATTCAAATACAGCTTTCCATCCTGGATGTTGAATTTCCTGAAGCCAAAGACAGTTTCAAACTCATCTGTTTGCCGCCCTTCCAGTATTGGCGAAAGCGACAATTTATAGAGGTTTGGATCATCAAAGTGCCAGAGACGGACCGATGAGAGTTCTAATTCGATATAATACCTGTTTCCGGCAATCTTTGCCTGATGGATCCCTTCAGAAATAATGTCTGATGTCTGCTGGTTTTCTTCCCTGATAATCACCCGGAACTGAATATCCCCATCAAAATCAATGTTCTGTTCCAGGAGTGTCTCCAGGATCAGTTTACCTTCATATTTTTCACCAGTCCCAATAAAATCGGAATGTACAAGCACATTTTTGACCGATGGGGTACCAGTGGCAACAAGGTTCACATGACCAATGATCCCTCCATCCATGGCCCAGTCGAATGATCCCATATAGGGAATTGTATTTGCGCCCGGACTGTTATCAACCAAAACAGCGACCCTGTTCCTTTTTCCAGGCAGTAAATACTGGGTCACATCTTCCCTGAAAGTAGTGTATCCGGATCCAATATGATCGAAAGCTCGCTTACCGTTGATCCAGACGCGGGCGTCGTGGTATACCCTTTCAAACTCTATGAACATCTGTTTCTTCAACCAGGATGCCGGCACATTGAATTCCTTCATATACCACGCCTGTCCATAATGAAATTCCGTCTCATCATCAACATTCCAGGTATGCGGCACTTTAACTACCCTTTCCCCTGGCATACCATTAGAAAACCATTGCTCAATAATACCAACATTTCCCGTATCAACAGCAAACATCCATTCACCGTTCAGAGATACCGTTTCCCGGGGTCCCTGGGTTTCCCCTGAACAGGAGGCCAAAACTAAAAGAAACGGGATAAAAGATAATATGGCTAAACTATTAATGAGTCTTCTAAGTCTTTGATGCATAATTTCAAATTTAATCCATGAGACCATTACAGTATAAGTTTCATTGAAAAGAATTAAAACTGATCAACAATAAGCCCTGGCTACAGGACTCATTGTTGATCAGAAAATTAAAGGTAAGCACCGACGTGCATTCTATTCTTCAGGTGCAACGACCACGATCGTATGATCCAATGGCACAGCATCCCTTTTTATCCCATTGTAATTTGCGTTGGTTGAAAGCAGCCAGGGCTGAAACTCACCTGTTTTAATATATTTGATCTCAATGGAATCTATTGGTGCAAAATATCCCTGGCCATTGATGCTGTCGATGCCATTGAACTCCGACAAAAAATCTCCGGAGAAGACCGTATTATACATGGCATCACCACAAATATAAAAGGTTACGTATTCATTCTGAGTAATCGTATCTGCATTTGTAGTAAAACATGCGATGGGTTCTTCCAGCACATCTTTTTCACAAGAAGGAAGTATCACGCCCATTATACTAACGATAATCAAACTAACTATCAAATTTTTCATTTCCTTGGTTTTTGGAATTTACAATTACTGCCGAACGGCCGAGGAGTCGGCGGCCTCCAGAACAGCTCCATCCAGTGCAACAGCTTTCAGCAACACTTTTGTCAGGGTAGAATCCACATTGGCATCCAACAATGGTATTGTGATCTTGCCGTAGGTCGGATCCTCTATGAGCCTCCCGTTTACAGGAACCTTTGCTGAGCCAATAATCAATGATTCAATCTGATCCACATTGGTTCCTTCCAGGGTGATGCTTTCCTTAAATTTAAATGAAGCCGGCCATTTATCAATCTCAACCGGAAGGTATTTGGGCACTACCTGTTCTTTGGATTCAAAACTGAACTCATAGTAGTTCGTGACCATCAGTGAGCTTTTATTAAACAGCCGTGGTGTTTTAATGGTCATTTCCCTTGCAAGGGTATCGATGATCTCAGCCTCATCGGTCCCGAAAAAGGCACGAAAGACTTTATCAAGATTCTCTCCGGTAAAGGTGTATTCTGCATCAACGGAAAGGGAATCAATGTTCTCCAAATTCACAGAAGGAACAGGCCAGTCAATATCATAATTCTCTCCCGGGACAGGATTGAAATAATCGCTGCATGACTGAAAAAATGCTCCAGCCAGCATGGCGAACGTAAGTATAATAATATATCTTTTCATCTTTCTGATTATTTATTTCTAGTTATAACCCGGATTTTGTTCCAATCCGTAGGAAGCCACCTCTGATACCGGTATAGGCATTACAGGGATCGGATTCACAACATCTCCTCCTGCGGGAATAGAGCGTTGTACACATCGAGCCGCCACTGTAGGATCATCAGGATATTCCTTCTCCAGCGCATCATAATATCTGCCTGTTCTTACAAGGTCCCAGTAGCGCAAAGCCTCCATCCCAAACTCATGCCTTCTTTCTTCCCAGATATCCTCCAGGAGCGCCTGACCTGAGCTTGTGATGTCGGGCAGAAAATCAGCCGGTAATTCGTCGTTTCTGTACGGAATATAGGTATTCTGCCCTTCTACTGACCCCTTCTGTTTCGTAGATTGCCTGGCTCTTTCACGGACCTGGTTGACCCTGGCCCTGGCCGTATTTTCGTCACCCAGGTAATAAGCCGCCTCTGCCTGCATTAACAGGACATCAGCATACCTCATTTTTCGGATATTGGTAGGGCTTGACTTATCAATGATCGGAGCAAAATCCGGATCCATCCGGGCCTTCCGGTTGTAATATCCCTGTCCTCCTGCATAAATTGGATCCACGTACTGGTAAATTCCATGGTGAACCTCTCCGTCACCGTAGGCTGTACAAATCCTCCGTGGATCGCCATCTTCAAACGAGTTTACAAATTCTGCTGTGGGTGTATTGAAACCCCATCCATCAGGTTCTCCCTTCTCATTTGCCTCCTCCTGATAGGCAGGATGATAGGCCATGGTCCGGTTACCCTGGAAAACTGTAGAAGTGGTTCCTGCCTTGTTTGTGCCCCAGGAGGCATCATTGTCTGCAAACTGTATCTCAAAAATCGACTCTGAGCAATTCTCTCCATCCATTTCATGAATCACTGCATAATTCGGAAATAACTCATACTCTCCTGAATTGATAATATCATCAGCGATGTCGAACACTTCCTGCCATTCATGACCATTTGTATTATCCGTCCCGATCTGGTACATGATGGCACGTGCCAGGTAGGCCTTTGCTGCACCTTTTGTGGCCCGACCAAGATCATCCGCTGAATACCCACTTCTCTCAGGCAGCAAATCAATGGCAGCCTGCAGGTCTTCTTCTATCAGCTGATAAACCTCTGCAATGGATGCCCTTTCCGTGTTCTTGTATTCTGAAGGCTTGACAGGTTCGGTAAACAGTGGCACCCCACCGAACACCCTTACAAGATAGAAATAATTGTAAGCTCTGAGAAAATGGGCTTCACCCAACAGCCTGTTCTTAAGGTCTTCATCAATCTCTGCATCCGGTAAACGAAGCAGGGCCATGTTCATTCTGAACAATCCCTTGTATGAGGCCATCCACATCGATTTAGAAAAACCAAGCGAAGATTTTGCACGCCACTCTTCGAGCTCCCTTATCTCCTGGTAATCATCCGGCTGGGAACCTTTTTTTGAATCATCTGAAAGCACATCACCAAACAACCACTCATAAAAATGATTGGTCTGTTCTACCCCCAGGTAGATCCCTTCATCCCATGATATGGCATCATAGCAGGCATTGATGAACATGATTGCATTGCTGTTGTCATCAAAGAAGTTCTGATCTGTTAACCTTCCCTGCTGCTTAAGGTCAATAAAATCTTCAGAGCATCCTGCTATAGCCAGGATGATCAATACCGGAATTACTGTTAATATCTTCTTCATAATCCTATGTTTTATCATTAGAATGTAACTGATAATCCTGCAGAATAGGTCTTGGACTGCGGATAAACACCCGCATCTATTCCTCCTGCAAGCGGGTGTCCGTACCACCCGTTCACAACTTCCGGCTCTGGCCCGGAATAATTGGTAAACGTGAAAATATTATCAAAAGAGAGATAAGCCCTCATCTTTTTAATCGCTGCCATTGACAGGATTCTTTCAGGGATGTTATAACCTATTTGGATATTCCTCACTCTCAGGTAACTGCCATCTTCCAAATAAAAATCAGACAAGCGGAAATTGTTGTTCAGATTCAGATGGGTCAACCTGGGTTCTGTAAGTGAAGGATTGTCTTCCTGCCATCGGTTAATACGATTAAATGTAGGCCGGCCATTCACAATCTCGTTTCCATAGACTCCCTGGATGAAGGCACTTAAATAGAAATTGCTGTATTCCATACCGAGATTAAAACCAAAATGAAAGTCGGGATGCGGGCTGCCCACCTTGATCCTGTCATTGTTATTGATCGAACCGTCTCCATTAACATCCACAAACTTCAAGTCCCCGGGAAGGGCATCGGGCTGTATGGGCACCATATTCCCCCTGTAATCTATATAGGCAAAATTGTCGATCTCCTCCTGTGTCTGAAATACTCCGTCGTTCGGGATCATATAGAAAAAAGCCATCTCATCCCCGGGCCTGGTAAGCGTGGAATTCTGCCCGGTTGACCAGAGCAGGCCTCCTTCCTGGCTTCCTCCTTCATCATCCAGTTGAAGGACCTTGTTCCGGTAGGTGGAGAAATTCAGTCCGAATTCATATTTAAAGCTTTGTTCATAATTCCTGTAATTCAGGGAGAATTCCCAACCCCTGTTTTCCATGGATGCGAGGTTGGCCTTCGAACCAGCGGCACCGGCAAAATAAGGTGTCGGCAGGTCATACAGCATACCCAGGGTAGTTCTGACAAAATAATCGAATGTGAAATTGAACATATTACTGAACATGCCTCCGTCAAATCCGATATTGGCCTGCTGGGCAGTTTCCCACTGGATCTCAAGATTGCCCAACTTATCCACGGCCTGTCCTTCAACAACCACATCGTTAAAAACATACTTCTGATTCCCTACAATAGAGGTCAGGTACTCAAACGATCCTACACTTTCACTGTTACCCACCTGACCCCAGCCGCCGCGAATTTTCAGACTGTTCAGGAAATCAATACTCTCCATAAATGCTTCCCGCTTGACATTCCATCCCAGGGAAAATGATGGAAACGTTCCCCATTTATATCCGGTGGCGAATTTGCTGGAACCATCCCACCGTACGGTGGCTGTCAGAAGATATTTCCCCATCAAAGAATAGTTACCCCTTACAAAGTATGAATTCATGGTCACCTCCGAAGGAAATGAAGGATATGCCCTGTTCGGTGTTACCTTGGCGCTATCCAGTTGGGGAGAAGAATTCAGGTAATACATGGATGGAATATCAGGCTGATCATAAGATTGGGAGGTCATGCTGTACCCATATCCGTACTGGGCCTCAGTTCCGGCAGTCAGATTAACGTTGTGATCCCCTAAACTTCTGTCAAAATTCATGTAATTGGTCCAAACCCAGCCATGACTGTTCCCCATGCTTTCAGTAACTGTGCTTCTCTCGTTACTTTCCAGCTGCGTAACATAATAAATAGGTGAATAACTCCTGCTTTGGGATGTTCCCATATCATAACTGAACTGTGACCTGAATTTAAGCCCCTCAATCAATTTAACCTCAGCGTAACCACTACCGCTGAAACGCTGGCTCAAGGGCCACCTGTATTGGGCAAATTCGAGCACCCTGATCGGATGGGACGGGCCTGTATTGGGTATAGGAGAGTTCCATCCTCCATCCTGGTTATAGATCGGCGCAATTGGATTCCTTTTCATGGCATCACTGATCGCATTACTGGAGAGACGGATACCACGGGTAAAAGATAGATTTGTTCCGAAACTTAGCCATTTGTTGACATTATGGTCGGAATTCGACCTGATAATGATCTTGTTCAGACTTGAGTTCTTCTGGATCCCCTGTTGATCACTGTATATTGCAGAAAAGTTAAACTTGTTACTCTCATTCCCGCCATTGATCCTGAGGTTATAATGCTGCTGAAGAGCGGGCCTGAAGATCTCATCCTGCCAGTTGGTCCCAGTATAATTACCTTCAGCAGCATATTTCAGGACCTCGTATGTCTGCCTTGACATATAATTCTGATCCGGGACTGAAATCCCGTCATTGGCAAACTGTTCCAGGTACATGATTGCGTATTCCGTTGCATTGGGGAGATCACGCTTTGACCATACTTCCTGGATGCCAACATTGGACTCAAAAGTAACTGTGGTTGCTCCCGCCTTTCCCCTTTTGGTCGTGATCAGGATCACTCCGGCTGCTGCCCTTGAACCATAGATCGCCTGGGCAGATGCATCCTTCAGGATCTCCATGGATTCAATGTCTGAAGGAGCAATGTTACTTATATCGCCGGTTGGAAAACCATCCACGACGAAAAGCGGATTGGAATTCGCAATGGAAGTAACCCCACGGATCCTGATCTGTACACCTGCACCAGGAGCCCCGGAACTTTGGGTGATATGGACCCCGGCTGCCCTTCCCTGCAATGCCTGTCCGACATTGATCGTTGACAATTCCTGTAATTCTTCGGAGGCAACTTTGGTGACTGCTCCCGTAAGATCACTCTTCTTTTGCGTTCCGTATCCCACAACGATGACTTCATCAAGTCCCTGCACATCCGGTTGCATTTTCAAACTCACTTCTGTCTCTCCTTCCAGACTGATCTCTGCATCAGTATAACCGACAAAGGAAAAACTTAACACGGCCTCCGGTGAGGCTACTTCAATGGAGAAATTCCCATCGATATCAGTTACTGAACCATTCATTGTTCCTTTTTCAACTACGTTTACTCCTGGTAAGGGTATGTTATCTGTGGCATCACTCACTGATCCTCTCACTTCTGTCTTTTGCCCGAACAGAACAAAAACAGGAAAGGCCAATAGAATAATAACCAAGAAAAACCGCGGAAGAAACGCCTTCAGGTCCCTCTGACTAAGGTAAATTGTTCGTTCTTTCATTACCATTTCTTTAGTGATTAATCGTTCGTTATAGTTAATAATAATTCTCACGTATCATAGATCTCCCGGTTCCTGTAAACCAAATCATTCTGTAAGCATATCAATGCCATTCGGATTCACCTCCCATACCGGATTGAAGTCAGCCGACAAAAGGTACTTCTCAATAGCATATTTCATTTGACGTGTAGCAGGCCGGCCATCAATGTTGCTTGATAAATCAAATGAAGAAACCAGGAGTTTCCCGTTACCACATTTGGCTTCAAATATCAATCCCAGCTTCCTGTTTGAATGATAAGAATCAATCATCTGGACAAGGGGCATTATACCGTCATACTGATCCAGGATCATCGCTTTTGCATTTGTAACAATATCCCACCATTGCCAGTTGGTATGCATCTGGGTCGGGAATTTATTGAACAAGGGTTGATCCGGATCACACAAAACACCCATGGTATGTATTGCCTGACTGTTGAATGTCAGTGTATTCCAATATACAGGGGTAAAACCTGTCTTTGCTGCGTAAGCATCGTTTAATCCGTCATATACATCCAGCCATACAGTACCTCCCTTTCGAAGAACCTGCAAAGCCTCTTTGTCCAGTGTTTTACAATAGTGGATATCGGCAGCTAGATCACTGTCCGGAAGAATTTCAGGAAACACAAAAATGTCCCAGCTGTTGGCAATATGACCGGAGCCAGCCAGGTTCAGATCCAACCGGTACATCGAAGGTGTGTCGGTCTGCTGAAAAAAATGTTGAATGATACCGACTGTTTTTCTGTTTAGCTGACCGTCTGGTTCATAAGCGAAATGTCCCACTGCAACCTGCTTTCCATTGTTGCCAATAATCTCCCAGTGAATGATCCCGGGGGGTAAAGGTTTACTTCCAAAATGAACCATTTCGATTTCCGCCTCCAGAGTATCATCAGTTGTAAGTACCAGGGAAGGAATAGATGCCAGTATGACCGTAGTATCACAAAATTGCCTGTATTCACCTGCATCGGTATAACCCTTTTCCTCCCACATGGCGTTCAGCGCACCGACCAATGCTGTTCCCTGACCGGGAAAATCGTGCAGGTCCAGCAACTGGAACCCACCTAAACCACGGGTCCGTAAAGCAGCCTCTATCTCTGCCTTATAACAAAGTGTCTGAAGCCTGCCCGAAGCCATCAGAAAATCTTCAGCCTGGTGCAACATCCCCTTATCCTCTAATTCGGCACGGAACAATTCAAAATTACCCGCCTTGTAAACGCCTGTGTAATGATCTATCTCTTTTAAGTCAGGGAAAGCACACCACTGACCGGGTTCATGGCTGACAAAGGGTCCTGCATAATTTCCGATGATGTTCTCGAAATCGAAGGCCGTCGTCGGCGGATTATCCTCGATATAGTAAGTCGATCCCCGTTCATTCCACTCCTGTATCCTCCCCTGGAGGGTTGAAAAAAACTGGTTCTCGTCCGTAACGGGCCAGCCCGCTGAACTTGTATATACACGGCGCTGATCTTTTTCTTTCCAGTACCTTACAAATTCTTCGAGATAGGATGCAGCATTTTCTCCATCCGCTTCATTGCCATAGGCCATCATACAAAATGAAGGGTGATTACCGTATTCCCTGACGATCCGCTTACTCTCTTCCATGATATAGTCGTCCATGGCTGTTCCGTCACCAAGTTTCAGTCCCTGTGTCGCCCAGCCTCCGCATTCAACCTGCAGGTATATTCCCAGAAGATCTGCCGCCTCAAAGGCTGCCTCAGGAGGACACCAGGAATGGAACCGCATGTGATTAAGCCCGTATTCCCGGATAATCGAGAAGATCCTTTTCCATTTTTCAACATCCGCAGGAGGGTGACCTTCGATCGGAAATATGGAGCACTCCAGCGTTCCCCTCAGGAAAGTCGGTTGTCCGTTGATCCTGAATCCGGTACCCTCTGTTGTGAATTCGCTCATTCCAAAGGTTTCCCATGCATTGAATTCAGCTCCTTCCCCGGCCAAAGTGGCCTTGAGTGTATAAACTGCCGGAGACCATTCGCTCCACTCCAGGAAGTCATGACCCATATTCAACTCATAAATATACTCTTTCACCCCATTTTCTATGCACACTACTTTTTTCACCGGCTGCACCTGATGTGCTGTCCCGGTATTTGAACTCGCAGCGGACAATGTAAGCGTACCGGAAAAAGCATCTCCTGAATAATTTCCGATCTTCATCCTGACCTGCAGGGATTTACTTGCCAGATCGGGATAGAGTTGAATATCATCGATGGAAACTTCCGGGCGCGACGCAAGGGTCATCTCTCCTACGATCCCGTTCCAGTTCCCCTGTGTATTATCACTCACACTATGCGCATTAATACCCATCGGGATAAGGTACGAATTGTCGATCCGCAGGGTGAGTCGGTAACGCCCTGGCAGGATCGTCTCAGGAAGGGTGTACCTGTGCGGTGTGGCCAGTGAATTTCGTTGCCCGAGATATACTGTATCGATCCAGGCATCGGTGAACCAATGGCAAAGCTCCAGTTCAAGCTGCAGCTGTTTATCCCTCCAGCCCTCAGGAATCACGATCTCCCTCTGGTACCATGCCGGACCGGTATAGAATTTTTCCGGTGCGAGCCAGAAAGGCACACGGTATTTCCCATCGGAACGGTAAGCTTCGTACTTCGCATCGAACCAGAACGCTGAATCAATGATCTTACCAATCCACTGAGTCTGCACTGAAACTTCTTCACCAATTCCGTTGCCGGCCAGCGTGCCGGGCAACTGTAACTTCTGCCCAAATTCCTGGTGCATCCAGCCTTCCTCAACCCCTGCATTCAAAGGATCAAGCCGGTAACCCCACGATCCCGAAAGATCGGCGTAATCCGCCTTACCGCATTGCTGTAAAAACATACAACAAGCGAGAATCCCTGAAAACAGGAATACCGGTGAGTGTATAATTTTATCAGGGATTACGGTGCTTAAACTTATCAGTTTACCCATCAAATATGAGGCGAGTGAAAACGCTCGAAAACCTCTGTAGCCCTTATGAATTATACTCATTGTTGTGCCGTCGTGCATTTTAATCAATGTAAATGACTGATCTTCATTGGTTTTCAATAAGGTGTCAATATTTCTTTAGTTCCAATCTAAAAACAGTATTAATTTCATCAGGCAATTGATACGCACACTGAGCACATGGTTTCACATTGATGAAGAAATTATCCTTATCATGATTCCCCCACCATGAAGTAAATGTTGGTGCTTCAGATCCATCATGTAACATAATTACTTGATTAGTTTTTTCGGCATATCCTTTAATATTTAATCCTCCAAGATGAGGGTACATCCAATGAGCATACAATAAATTACCGTTCTGTGTATAACGTCCCCAATCCGCTTTAGGCAGTTCAGGTATTCCGCAACCATATATGCTTTCTCCATTTTTGTACATCCACTTGCCCACTTCTTTCAGTATTTTAACCGATTGCTCAGGAATATTTCCGTTGGCATCAGGACCCACATTCAGAAGCAGGTTGCCGCCTTTGCTTACGCAATTTACCAAAGAGTGAACAATAAATTCAGGGCTTTTCCAATCATTGTCGGTGGCATTATAACCCCAGCTATTGTTTAGAGTCAGGCACGTTTCCCATGGAACAAGATTACCGTATTCGTCCTTTACAGGAGCAACGGGCAACCTTTGTTCGGGTGTACTGAAATCGCCAAGCGGGTTATCTGTATTAAAAATGCTACTCCCGTCATCATAGGTAAGCCTGTTATTCAAAATAATATCAGGCTGATGTTTACGAACCATTTCAATCAATTCTCGGGCTTTCCATTTTTCGCCTTTGTATTCGTCAAATGAAAAATCGAACCACATGATATCAATTATGCCATAGTTTGTGGCAAGCTCTTCAATTTGCCCGTGCATGTATTTCAGGTAATTATCCCAATCGAATTTTCGCTTGCCGTATTCCTCATCTCCTTTTTGAGGGTGATTACCAACATTTGGATAATCTTCGTGATGCCAGTCAATTACTGAGTAATACAATCCAACTTTCAAGCCTTCAGCCCGAAAAGCATCAACATACTCTTGCACCAAATCGCGTCCTGGCATGTATGTTGTGATTTTATAATCGGTTAATTTGCTATCGAACAGACAATACCCGTCATGGTGCTTGGCAGTAAGTACAGCATATTTCATTCCGGCTTCTTTAGCTATTTTAGCCCATTTCTTTGCATCAAATAAATAAGGATTAAAGTCATCCACATATTTCTGATAATTCTTTGTGGTCATTTTTTCGCTTGACTTAACCCACTCACCTCTTGCGGGGACTGCGTATACTCCAAAATGGATAAACATCCCGAATCGTGCTTGTTGCCACCATTCGGTTCGTTTCATAATAGTCTCATAATTGGTCTGGTAAGTTTTATTTGGAAAGTCCTGAGCATTAGAACCAAAAACAATCCCACAAATTAATATAAGCAAATAATACTTTTTCATTTTTTTAAATTAAACAGGTTAAATCAATATTAATAATATTGAAAAACAACATTAATAAAAATTGTATTTCCCTATAATTAGTCGCTGTGTCTACTTGCATGCGACACAACGGTCCGATATGCTGAACTATCCTGGCCATATGCCAATCCGCCTGATTCCCTATTTATTGCTTATTCTTCATTTTCACTTTCGCCCTCTTTCCCTTGTATCTAAGGGTTTTGTCGGGATTGTCTCCAATATGGATACCGGTGCCTGTCCCCTCCCTCACCATATATATGTTGAACACCCGCTCCTCAGGCATGCCTGGGAAGCTGCCCTCCCGCTCACCGATCAGCAACTGTTGCTTTCGATCATCCCAACTCAACCCGATCTTCGAAAACACTCCATCCTGGTAACCAAAACCATCATTCTCATCCTCATACAGGCAAAACTCACCATCAGCTCCCCTGTAGATCCTGACCTCAAGGGTGTCTGCAAATTTTTCTGTACTATACTGCATATAAGGACCCATGGGAATGATCGACCCGGCCTTAACGAATAAAGGCATTCTGCCAGAAGTGGCATCAGCATCTGTCTTGCGACCGCCATCATACCGTTCGCCGGTAAAAAAGTCGATCCATCCTCCGTCATTTTCCGGAAGATAAACCCTCCTCGATTTAGCACCCGGTTCTGTAACCGGATTCACCATGATCGCAGGACCAAACAGGTACTGGTCGTTAATACCATTAATCTCCGGATCAGACCTGAAATCCATGACCAGCGGACGCATGATGGTATAGTTTTCCAAGGTTACCATAAACCCCAGGGAATAAATATAGGGTAATAAACGATACCTGAAGTGTGTATATGCTGTCAACTTCTCTTCCATGTCAGGACCAGTTGCCCAGAGCTTTGTATCCCTGCAGCCGTGCACCCTGAATACAGGGGTAAAAACACCGAACTGGAACCAGCGGTAAAGCAGTTCGCGGTAATCCTCCGATTCAATATCCGCCCCCGGAATAAAGCCTCCGATATCATGTGTATAATACGGATCACCGGTAATACTGAAATTCAGTCCGCAGCTGATCTGCTTCCTGTATACGTCCCAGTCATAGCCGATATCTCCAGACCAGGTGGTAACGCCGTAGCGCTGCTGACCGGGGAAAGAGGAACGTGTTAAAATGTAGGGTCTGTGGGTGGAATCGGCCGACAGCTGCCCTTCGTAAACGCCCTTCATCGACATGAGCGAATAGGCATTCAGGTAACGATGCCCGCTACCCATTGCGGTATGGGCTTTTGAAAAATCGTAACCCCATTCAGGTTCCGTAGCATCAAGCCACCAGGCATCAAATCCCTTTTTCATTAACCGCTCTTCAATAAAATCCCAGTACATCTCCCGGGCGCCTTCTGAAAAAGGATCATATGCAGCATTGGCTGTAACACTCTCCATTTCTATCCCTTCATTACCTGTTGTGGAAGTCTTTTGAAGGCTTAACATATGACCGTTGCTTTCCAGCTCTTTATATGTATCGGTTGTAACATTGAAACGTGGCCAGATAGAGATCATAACTTTGGCATTGTTTTCATGAAAATATTCCGTCATACTTTCCGGATCAGGATATCTAGCCGCATCGAACAAGTGGGATCCCCACAGGTTTTTCGGATGCAGCTCCCAATAGTTCATATCCTGCACGATGCAGTCCAAAGGAATTCCCTTCTCCCTGTGCGTTCGGACAACATCCTTGATCTCCTCCTGCGTGTTCCATGCCATTTTTGACATGAACAGACCATAGGCCCATTTCGGATAAAGCGGAACACTACCGGTCAGGTCACGCATGCCGCCAATAAAACCATCCGCATCAGGCCCATAAATAAAATAATAGTCGATTTCATCCCCAACAGCAGACCGGATACTCATTTCGTTGGCCTGTTCCGGGGTACGATACCAGATTTTAACCCTGTCCTGTAGTTCATTCTCTCTCTTACCAGGTTCCACCATGTCCCATCCAAATTTTGCATAGGCTCCTCCACCCGACTCGTAGTACTCTATTTTAATGTCGTACTCCCGACCTGCTTTGACATCCATTATGTATACATCTGTTTCTGGTCCTCTCTCTTTCCAGCTGTCTATTACCAAAGCTCCGTCGACATAGAGTCTCACACCATCATCGGTTGTAACACTCAGCATACAGTCATCTTTGGAACGGTCAGAAACCAGTTTCCCGGTCCACCTTACCGAAAAATTATCGTTATGGAACGCTTCAGCAAATGATCCGCCACCCCAGTCAAACATCACTTCAGGATCTACCCTTACAAGGACCGGATCTCCTTCAAGGCTGCTGTTATCAAAATATTCTGCCAGCAGACCTCTCTGAGTTGTGCCGGAAGGATCTGTCGTAAGGCTGCTCACCCTGCCATCGGCCGGAACCAGGAATCGCTTAGCAATTGGCGGATTGATCTTGGTGTCAAAACTCTCGAAAATAATGTCATATGTTTTACCTGCCTCCAATTCAGCTTTGCAGACAGCTGAAGGAGCATAAACACCTGTCTTGTGTTCATAGATCAGTTCATCATTGATCCTGAACTCAATCCGGCGAACCCCCTCCCGTTCAATATCAAAAGTATAGATCCCAGACACTTTCGGGGAAAAAGAGGCCTTCATCAGATTTCCCGCGATCTCCATTGATAACCTGTTTTTCTCAGGATTGACCTCCGTAAAGGAATAATTATGCCAGAAAATTCCATAACCCTTGTTGCTATACCATGCTGGCATCACTGCTGTAATATTCTCCTGTTTCAATTGCACATAGGTATTCCGCCAATTCATGATCCCGTCCTGGTATTGTCCAAAACCGAAAATCGCCTCATCTGCCGGAGAATTAAAGCGCTGGCCAAGGGTAAATACGTCTTCACCACCAATATTCAAACTCTTGAAAGATCTTCCTCCTTTTTCCGGCTCTGAAAGCAGGAGATTGCCATTTTTATCGAAAAAAGTGACAGCAAGGCTGTGCCGATCAATCCTTACATCCAATTTTTCAGTCCGCAGAAAATAGTGTTCTTCCAATTCCACCAGGGAATAATTCCCATCACCCGGCTCCTGGTCGATCACAGATAAACTTGCTCTCTCTGCAAATGACCCGTTTGGACTGGCAAGAACACGAATGATAGAAGGACTGCTGACGAAAAGTTTTACAGCAGCTGTCCCGGATCGTAAAACAACCTCACGTTCACCTCTTATCACACTGTTAACGGGTGTCTCCGGAAACATTGCATGGCACATACTGACTGATGCAATAATAAAGAACAGTATGAGATTGAAACGTTGTATTATAAAACCAGTTTTTATTGCCATCCCGGATATTGTTTTAGTTGACCTTCACTTAGTTGTATCTGCTTTGAGGGAATAGGAAGAAAGAAATGTTTTGCCGGATCGAATGTGATCAATACTCCGGGAGTCAGGGCCAGCTCCGATTGATTGATGAACTGATCGGTTCTGTTCCACCTGACCAGGTCCTGGAACCTGCTCATCTCCAATGCAAATTCAATCCTTCTTTCGTGCATGATATCCTCAAAAGTAATCGCAGACAGATTCTTCGGATAAATATGGTTGGAGGTGTTTGGGTCATTGTTTGAGTTTCGGGCACGTGTACGTACCATGTTTACAAGCTCCAGTGCCCTCGCTGTATTGCCTTCTTCATAAGCAGCTTCAGCTGCCATAAGAACAACATCAGCATACCGTATGATCTTCCAGTTGATTGGGCCGGCTTCATTGGCTACTTTCTGTTCACTCAGGTAAAATTCATCCGGATGCACCTCGTATTTCCGACAGGCTGTTCCTGTGGGCACATTGCTTAACCGCATAGGACTGGTAGAAATTCCGCCTGTAGCCGCATATGCTCCATTGTCATCCCGGACCACCATCAGGTCACCCTCCATTCCAATTGTTGTCCCGAAGCGCGGATCGTCGTATTGTCCAAGAGCCTGCTCATTTTCAGGAGACAGGTTTGTCTCCCTTGAATCCTCATTTCTGAAAGCATCAAGCAGATACAGGGAAGCCACATTGAATCCCCAGCCAATCCAGGAGCCGGAAAGATCTGTATAACGGTTGGTGGTATAGATGACCAAACCATTCCCGGTCGACTGTGCCCAGCCTCTGCCATCCATGGCATTCTGAACTTCAAAGACCGACTCCTTGCTGTTATCACCATCCACAGAAAAAATCCACCGGAATGCTCCGACAGTAGAATCTGCAGGAACAGGATCT
>JAGYMF010000003.1 GCA_018400695.1 Bacteroidales bacterium
CCGAGGAGTATGCCAATATTATTTATCAAACTGCCGGGGAGACGAATAAACTCACTAATAATTTGCTGAACTGGGCACGTGCACAGCGCGACAGTATTGAGGTCAGAATCGCTTCTGTTCCACTCGATGAAATCCTTCAGGGATCCAGGGTTAATGCAGCAGCACAGGCTGACAGGAAACGTGTCCGGGTGACGATTCATAATCACTATTCCGGGAATGTTCTTGCCGACAAGGATCTGATAATGACCGTGCTTTTAAACCTTCTGAGCAATGCTATTAAGTTCACCAGGCCGGGTGGAGAGGTCGAACTGATCACTGAAATCAGGAAGAATGAGGTGCTTATCTCTGTCAAGGATAGCGGCATCGGGATTCCTGCAGAGAATATCCCCAAGCTGTTCAAGGAGATTGAGTCGGTAAGTACCCCGGGAACGGAAAATGAGAAGGGAACAGGGCTCGGGTTGCTGGTCTGCAAAGAATTTGTGGAGTTGCACCATGGAAAGATCGAAGTAAACTCGGAACTGGGCAAGGGTTCTGTTTTCTCTTTTAACCTGCCATTGGCGGAGGACTGAAACCATCCTGGTGGGGATTTAAAACACCAACCTGACCATTGTACTGCTGTCTGCAGGCTGAAACATGCCTTTTTTGTCGAACAATTTTGCTAACTTGGAGGTTAAATAAAAAAAACGAAAATCTTATGAATCGTAAATCAAATACTTTATTTGTCTTCGCCGCGGTCATTACAATGACCCTGCTTTCGAACCCGGCCTTCAGCCAGATAAGGGTGTACCATACGAGCGGCGGGGAGTCGATCATCTCTGATGCACTTGTCAGTTACGACAATTCCACCGTGAATACCAACCTCCGCTTCACCACGTTTTTTCATGCAGAACAGATGCTGAACGTGGACCTGGGAAGGTTCCTGGGGATGTATTCCGGCCTCGGGGTGAGGAATGTCGGGTTTATCACGGACGACCTATACCAGAACATGGGGTTCCTGGGCGTCGATGATACCCATCCGGACTGGAACAAGCAGACAAAACTCAAACGCCGTACCTATTCCCTGGGCGTTCCCCTGGCACTGAAGATCGGTCTGTTGAAAAAACAGATTTTCCTGTACGGCGGGGCGGAGTATGAATGGACCTTTCACTACAAGCAGAAGCTCTTTATCGACGGGGAGAAATTCAAGTTTTCTGAATGGACCAGCGACCGGGTGAATGCTTTCCTGCCTTCATTTTTTGCTGGTGTACAGCTGCCCAAAGGGCTGAATATCAAGTTCAGGTACTACCTCGACGATTTCCTGAATCCTGCGTATACCGGGATTGACTTCGGAGAGAATGTCGATTATTCAAATTTCGGTTCTACCGGCATCTACTACATCTCCCTCGCCTTTGTTACCGGGGGGAAAAAGTAACGGCGCCGGGCCCTGACGGCCGAATTCCGATATCCTGCTCCTTCATCATATTAACTGGTACAGTTATTAACCAGTTAAAATGTATGTATGATGAAGAAAAAACTTACCATCGCACTGTCCGGCGCTTTGCTGCTGTGTTCTTTTGCAGTAAGAAGCCAGGACGGATTGTTCATTTCAGAGATTGTTGATCCGGCCGACGATTATTCCGGCCGTTTTGTTGAACTGTTTAATGCCGGCAGCGAGCCGGTGGATTTCAGCGCGACGCCATGCTACCTTTCACGGCAAAGCAACGGGGGAACTTCGTGGGGTGAGCTGCTGCTCGAGGGAACGGTGGCAGCAGGGGCGACCTTTGTGATCGGAGGATCGGGCTTTGCCGACCTGTACGGATTTGCTCCCGACCAGGTAACCGGTATTCTGATCGGCAATGGCAACGATGCCTACTGCCTTTTCAGCGGTGGCGACCATACCGGAGGAACGCTCCATGATATCTACGGAGCGATCGATATCGACGGTACGGGCGAACCGTGGGAGTATGGGGATCAGCGGGCGTTGCGTATCGCGGGTGTTGCTGCGCCCAATACGGTTTGGACCGCAGCGGAGTGGGAGATCACCGCGGCCGGCGTGGCCGACGCGGATCCGGGCATCCATCATGGCGAAGGTGGCGGGGACCTTCCCCTTCCCGGGGTATACGGACTCTCGGTTGTGAATGATACCGTTGCTGCGGGCGATACTGCCATTGTGCCGGTGATGGTCTCCTACCTCACAACCTCCGATCATGTGATCTCCTGGCAATTTGAGTTGACATACGACAGTACAATACTGGACTATCTGTCGGGTACACTCACCGGGACATTGTCTGAAGGCGGTACAGTGGTCGTGAACAGCGATTCGGCTGGTAGCTTGTCGGTTCGGTATATGAACGCAGAACCGCTTACTGGTGAGGGGGCGATCATCGACCTTCAGTTCAGCGCCCTGGCCCCTGGCACTTCCGCTGTGCTGATCTCGGACGCCTTCCTGAACAACCATTCCGTAGAAAATCCTGCCGGTGGTGATGTTGTCGTGATGAGTGCCGTGCCTCCGGCTGCAGCGATCACATACGACGATACGCTGCACAGGTTCGCCGACACCCTGCTGATCACAGCCACCTTCAGTGAGCAGATGGACCCTGCCGTTCCGGTTACCTTCAGCCTGCAAGGCGCAGTAACAGTGCCGGAGGTCGTGATGAGCCGCGTGAATGATACGGTCTATACCGCTGCGTGGCCTGTTCCGAAGGCTGAAGGCGATGTGGAAGTGGTGATGACCGGGGGACGTGACCTGTGGGGAAGTACGGTACTGCCTGCACCGCTCTCCGGGGGCAGCTTTGCGATCGTCCCTTTTTCACCGGGCGATGTGGATGATGACGGACTGATTTTGGCGTACGATGCGGCGCTGACATTGCAGCATTCTGTGGGACTGGATCCCCTGCCGGATGTCGATCCGCTGCCCTGGGAGCCCTGGCGCGACAGTACGGCCAATGTGGATGGATCGCCAGGTATCACGGCCAATGATGCGGCGCTGATACTGCAGTATTCTGCCGGACTGATCACTGGATTTGGTGAGGGAGCGAAGAAGGGGGTGACAGCTGCGGATGTGTCGGTTGAAGTGGTGGGAGATGAGATTGTTTTCTATTCACATGGTGCGCTGGTGGGGCTGAATGTGTCAGCGGTAGAAAGCGCCGGTTTGCTGGGAACGCCGCAGGGGATTGCGGAACAGCTTCTGTCGGCGATGAATATCAATGCGACAGATTACCGTATTGGCCTGTGCACGGCTGCGGCCCTGCCGGAGGGAACCGCCATGATGAGGATCCCTTACGATGGCAGTGGAACGGCAACATTTAACCTGCGGATCAACAAGGAGGAGCGGGTGGTAGCTGTCGACCTGGCTACGGGGATGGGTGGCGTTGCAGACGATCGTTTTTCAGTATATCCCAACCCGGCGGGTAGACGGTTGTTTATCGATGCCGGCGGAGCGGCGATGGCGGAGGGGACGAGGATCCGTATGACAGACCAGCGCGGGGGAAAGATCATGGATGAGCCATTCGAGGAACGGTACAGGGAGATCGATCTTTCCGGTTATCCTGCCGGCGGACTGCTCTACCTGCAGATTGTTTCTCCGGCGGGGGAGGTTATCGCGGGACAAAAGGTGATGGTGTCCGGCCATGAATAGGCAACTGTCTTAACGGTCAGACCTGTTTTTTACGACCGCGCCAGGGAACTTCCCTGGTGCGGTTTCCTTTTTAAGGAACTGAACCGGGCATGATATTTTTTTTTGAAAAGGAAGGAGTTATTCTCATAGGTTCCGAAAACTTTTGCGCCCAGGATTTTGATGGTTTTTCTGAAATGTTACTTTTGCAATCTGCCCTAAAAATCCTGATTTTTGTTGCTTTTTTGAAACAAAACAGGATAGGAACCGTATGTTTTTATATTAAACCAATACAAGGAACCATTAAAATTTTAATTGTTATGCTTAGATTAAAAGTGATGTTTTTGTTGTTAGCGGGCTTACTGTTTTCAGTTCAACTGCAAGCTGCAGGCGATGTTGAGGTACAATATGTCGCCATCCATTATGGCAATGCAGTGAGCGATGTAATCAATGAGTCTTCGTTCCCGGCATTCACCTTCTACAATGCAGTGGGAGAGGTGACCGGGTATACTGAAAAGCAGAAAGTAATCGGTAACCCTACCTATCTTTCCGGATGGTACGGAACAGTGCCAGAGAAAATGGCCTTCAGCGCAAATTACCGCGGCGAGTACAGCAAGTCGGAAGGATTTCCATACGAAAACGGGGCCGTCTATGTCCTTGATAAAAACGGAACAGTGGCGTATCAGCTGCCTCCTGAAAAATTCAATGATGTGAATTACAGGGATAAGTATGATGCTGTTTTCTCTGATATCAAAAACTCCATCAGGAAGTTATCCAGGGGAAAGGAAGAGAAGGTTGTGAAGGAAAAGAAGCGACAGTATATCAAGTCAAGTCCTGTTGGTGAACGCGAAGCTGTCAAAGGATCGAAAACTGATAACAAGGTGGATGGTATTGTTGGGTGGCCTGTACCGGATTTAACCCTTACAGATGGAGAAGGGAATTCCGTGCAGCTGCAGGAACTGGCTGAAGGAAAAGTGACCGTGCTGGTGTTCTATTCCCTCAACGGAGTTACATGGAAGCGGGGTGATACGGACGGTAACATTGTTGAGGAAGGTGAAGAGAATCCACTGGTGTCTGGTAAAGCCGGTGCCAATAAATTTTTCACACAGCACCTTAAAATGGTGCAGGCCCTGGCGGAATAACTGTTATCCGACACCCTTCGTCCTTGGCTCCTCCGGGCCAAAGGTTCCTCCGGGCTGATTTGCGGGGAACTTCAATCATGTATTGTATGGTCCTCCATTGTATTATTGCCTGAAAACCGGATCCGCTAAAAAAGTTGAAGGTGTTGATTACTGAAGTAGAAATGAATTAATAATGTAAATGATAGTGTGATATGAGAAGTGTTGTCGTATTTTTTATTGGGATGTTGATTGTAGGGGTTTCAAATCTGATGGCACACCAGTTGGATGCTGTGAAAGGCACTACTGCAGGCGATGCTGCCAAAAGCGATCCGCAGGGAGTGGTCATTGGGACGGGTACGGCTGTTGATAAGTACCTTCCGGTGGCTCCCTGGTGGGGATATTCCTATACGCAAACGATCTACCTTCAGCAGGAGATCAATGTTTCCGGACAAATCAAGGAGATCAGTTATTATTATAATGGTGGCAGTGCCTGGACCGATGATATCGTTATCTATATGGGGACAACCGATAAAAGTTCCTTCACCAGCGAATCTGACTGGGTGGCGGCAGCAAATCTGACACAGGTATATGCCGGTCCCCTTGCAGTAACAGCCGCGGAAGGCTGGGTGACCCTGGTACTGGATACCCCTTTCGATTATGATAATAGTCAGAACCTCGTCGTTGCAGTGGATGAGAACAGCACAGGGTCACATAACGACAGTGATGACTTTTACTGCACTGAGATCACTGATGGTGCGAGGAGCCTGGCTTATGTAAGTGATGAGAGCAACCCGGATCCCACCTCTCCGCCTGCTGCAGAAGATTTCAGCGGCTGGAGTCCCGATTTTATTCCCAATACCACATTTGGTTTCGGAAATACGGTTGCTGATCCGGATGCTGCAGTAAGCAGCACCGCTGCAGGTGGGAGCTGGAGTGATGCTGCCACCTGGACAAATGGAGTGGTGCCTGTTACGACCGACAGCGTAGTGATCAGCGGGCCAGTCAGTATCAATGGCAATTATTCCTGTGATCAGCTGTATGTTGCACCTGAAGGTATCCTGGAGAACGAAAATGATTTGCAGGGATATACCCTTACAGTGAATGGCAATCTTGTGAATGAAGGAATAATTCGGGATAACCCGGATTATGATATGACCCTGAGGGTGCTGGTTTACGAGGATGTTGTCAACGCCGGAACCAGCAGTTTCGGGGAGCTGGCACTTGGGGGAACCAGCAGCCAGACTATTCGTCAGACAGGCACACAACCGTTTACCAATGAAAGAATGATCATGTGGTATGATGCAACGGAAACTGTTTTCACCGACGGCAATGTGACTTTTGAAGGGACAGAAATCTCTTTAAGTAACCTGGCTATGGTGCTGAACGGAAACCTGAACCTTACCGGCGGAGGATTGCTGTCGGAGGTGTCATTAGACGGACAAGGTTATGTGCTGAACTGCTCGGAAAACACACTGCTGGGAACGAATACACTGCTGACCAATATACAATTGGATGGTACCATCCAGGTAACGACCAATGCTGTTACTTTTGGTGAAGGTGTTGTAAACAAAGGTGTTTTGGAGAATGGAGATGGTCTTCAGTCATACCTGCTGGAGGTAACAGGCAACCTTGTCAATGAGGGTACCATCAGGAACAACAGCGCGTTCGAAACTGCTTTGAATATCAAGGTGCTCAAAGATTTGATGGATACCGGTAGCATGCTTTTTGGTGAGTTGCAGGTGGATGGGTCAGCTGCCCAGGAGATTAATTTTATCAACACCGATGGATTGACTGGTCGGGTTGTATTCTATTCCAACCTGGAAACTGGTGGGCCATATCAGTGGACAAAAGATGGAAATGATATCAGTGGAGAAACTTCCGAAAACATGGTCTTTAGTGAAGGACTGACACCCGGTGATGCCGGAATTTATACCTGCGTTTCAGATGGTACAACAAGCCGGACTATTACTGTGGTTGGACCTGACGTGGCCGTTGATCCGTTACCGATTCCGTTTAGTGAGGGATTCGAAGAGGGCGCTGAAGGATGGGCGGCTTTCAGCCTTGATGACGATGACGCAACGTGGATCGTCTACACCGGGGAAGAGGCTTATGAAGGCACGCATGCCGCGAGGGTGGAGTGGAACAGTGCAGGGAACAATGACTGGCTGGTTTCACCTTTGCTGGAAATACCTGCAGGGGCATCGGTCGACGTGTCATTCATGGCCAAATCGGGACTGGAATCATTCCTGGAGTCGTTTGATGTGAAGGTGATATCAGAAGACGGGGAGACAGAGGATCACATTGCTTCCGAAACGGATGTGCCCTTGTCTTACACGGAATATACCTATCCATTGGACAATTACGCTGGTCAGAATATCTATGTGGCTGTTGTTTGCGTATCCGTGGATATGTTTTATCTGTTTTTGGATGATTTCCGGGTTGAGGAGCGGACTGATGATGAGGACGACGGGGGTGATGGAGATGATGACGTTTCATCCAGAGCAGATATGGAACACAGTGAGGGTTATGTTCAACTGTATCCCAATCCTGTCCGGGACCGGCTCTTTATTGAAAGTGACAGATCAGTACAGGGAGTTAGTATATTTGATATACAAGGGAAACTGGTCATGACTCCGGAAACCAATGATTTGCGCAGTGGTGTTGATCTCTCCGGGCTTGAGGCGGGAATCTACTTCCTGCATGTTGTCCAGGAAAACAGGACCTCGATTCATAAAATATTCCGCCATTGATGTGATCAATGTCCGTTTTACTTGCTAATTTTATGTTGCCTGCACCATTGCCGGGACCATCCCGGTAATGGTGACAGGTTTACTGGCAGATAGAGCCGGTATTTTGTTGATGGTAGTTAATGGATATGATCGTATGATGAAGGTTTTTTTGAAGGTGGTTGTTTTGATGATGTCGCTGCAGCTGAATGCTCAGATACTGCAGATGGAGGTGCTGATCCAGGGGCTGCCTGACAAAATGGTGTTCCTGTCGCATTATGAAAACGGTGGCTACCACCTTATTGACAGCACGATGGCGGTTAACGGCTCCTTCTATTTTGTGAAGGACCCGGTGATGCCCGACGGGATGTACAGACTGGATTTTCAGCGTCCCGATCCTGCAAAAAAGGAGGCCGGCGCACCCTATATTGAATGTATCTGGTCGGATGAATCGTTTACCGTGTATGCCGATTACAGGGACATCGCCGGCACAGTAAGTTTCGACGGGTCTGAAGAGAACAGGGTGCTGGGACGTTTTCGTGAGTATGAGAACCTCTATGAGCGCAAGATGAACGTCCTCTATCCGCTGATCGACCGCTATCCGGAAAAAGACACCTTCTATGCAGGTGCATCTGACCATTTCATGTCCCTGCAGGCTGAAAGGGATTCGTTGATCCTCGGGCTGTCGGCCGACCATCCCGGCCTCTTTGCCACCAGGCTTATCCGCGCGTACCGTTCCCCGTTGATCCCGGCTGACATGCAGGAGAGCGACCGGGTTACATTCATGAAGGAGCATTATTTTGAAAAAGCGCTGCTGGATGATCCTGCATTGTTGTACGCGCCTGTCTATAACCGCCGCATCATCGATTACCTGATGCTCTACCGGGGCAGGGATTACTCCTTCACTGAACAGGAGGAGACGTTTACAGAAGCAGTGGACATCATCATGGCCAATGTGTCTGGCGATCCGGATCTGCGTTCCTTCGTGGTGGAATACCTGCTGGATGGGTTCCGGTCGTTCGGTATGGAGAAGATTCAGACGTATATCGTGGACACCTATGCCGACGAAACCTGTACCACCGATGCAGTAGCGCTGGCTGAGCAGCGTGTTGAAGGGTACCGCAAGATGGCGGAGGGTCAGGTGGCGGAAGACATCATGGTACGCGATGCCGACCGGCAGCTGCAGCGGTTATCGGAAGTGGATGCGGACTACACCCTGGTGCTTTTCTGGGCCACCTATTGTGAGCACTGCATGGAGATGATGCCCGAACTGCAAGCCTGGTACAGGGAAGAGCGTCCGGGGAATCTGGAGGTTTTTACCGTATCGATCGATACGGTGGTAGCTGACTGGCAGCGTTTCAGCGAAGTTTTTGATCCGTCCTGGATCAATACCCATGAACCGATGGGGTGGGAGGGAAAGAGTGCGGAAGATTACAACATCTATGCCACCCCAACCATGTTCCTTCTCGACCGCGAGCGACGCATCATTGCCCGCCCTTTTACCCTTCGGGAGCTGCGCCGGGAGATCCGAAGACTTTGAGCGGGCAACCAGTTAACTTAAGCCAGGTATGAGAGGGAGCTAAGGTCAGTGATAGCTCCCTCTCTGCCAGCTTTAAACAATCAGGTAAATGACCCCCCAGGGTATTTCTTTTATTGCTTTATGATCTGGTAGGTTCTGTCTTTCTCATCAATAATTCTCAAGTAATAAACCGATGATGGCAGCGATCCCAGGTCCAGTTCAATTCGTTTCTCACTGCTCTCAATTGATCGGAGCATTTGACCTTTAACGGAGTATACGGTTATTTTCCTGGTATTCGGGAAATCCCTGTAGAATTCAATATTCAGAATATCGATCGCCGGTTGAGGATAGATTTTCAGCATTGATGTAATCTCATTGGATAGACCGACTAAATCACCTTCTATTGTAAACCCAATAATGCCAACGTAGCCGCTGCTATCTGTGCCTTTGATGATAAGACTGATTTCTTCCAGGATATCCATGAGTGATTTCTTTTCGCTAACAGTAAACCTGAATAACAATGAATCAGCATCAAACTCAATATAATCAGGAAGCGGGCTTCCATCAGCCATATATGCTTCATAAACAATCTCACCCGTCAGCCCCATGTCTGTAAATACCGATGCCGGAATAAATACGATTACTACACCTTCCGAGCTTGTATTCTCAATCTCTATCTCATCGATACTTACTGCCTTATATTCCTCGACAACAAGTTTAAAGTCATCACTAACTGATAAACCGTATTTGTCCTGAGCAGTGATCCTGAGATTTAATAAATCCATTTCAGCAGGTATTCCTGACAAGGTTTGACTGGTCATTGTCAGCCACTCAGGCAGTGCTTCTCCATTTGTTTGTTTTGCAGAAAAGCTTAACGCATCCTCTTCGTCGGGGTCGCTAAACAGTCCGCCAGGTATGGTATATTCAAACGGCTCATCTACGCGCGCAACAGTATCAGGAATTGATCCGTTCAATACCGGTGCAAGGTTATTTATGCTGCCACTCAGGGTTTTATAGACATCTCCATGAAATCCGGTAGCCCAGATGATTCCTGGTAATGAGCCGTTCAGGCTTATAAGGGTGGATGGATAAACAAAAGAATCATCTGAAGTCCATGTTTGTCCATTGTCAGAACTGTATGAGACACCATAATAATCCAATGAATCAGTATATCTTCCGCAGCTTATATAATGCTCATTATTTTCATCATAGAGTAAGCCGTACTCTCTGAATGGACCTTCCGGGTTAACTGGAGTCCAGGTTTCTCCACCATCAACAGTATTGTATAGCATTTTCGTTGAGGAAGCGCTTTGTATAAGTAATCCTTCAAGGTGATTCTTAAACACCAGCTCAGTTCCTTGATACTCAATGGGAAATGCTTGCCAGGTGTTTCCTTTATCAGGGGAACGATAAATTGCACCCTGTGTGGAGTACCATATAGTATCTCCGACTATTGCAGTATTAGAGGGGTTGTTGAATTGATAGTCTGTAAGATCTGGCATATCAGATACAGGAGTCCATGAAGCACCTCCATTAGAGGTAGTATATAGTTCATAACTATCACCTGCTACCAGACCATCATTTTCGTTCCAGAAACGGACCCAATTAGGGAAGGCCCCTTCTCCGTCATAAAGACCAGATTGGCGTGTCCAGTTTGTCCCACCGTCTGTCGTTTTGTAAAGCCCCGTCGAATTCGGATTTTCTGAGTAGTTATAAATGACTATCCATGCTGTATTTTCGTCAATAACACATAATCCGCCAGGAGTAGTGCCAGAAAATGTGCTGATTACTTCCCAGTTCTTTCCTCCATCATTTGTTTTTGCGATTTCTCCTGTATTTGCTACTGCCCATACGTTGTCTTCGCTCGTGGCTGTAATTTGACGGGTGTAATCATTTAATCCGGAGTTATACTTCTCCCAGTTAGAATGCTTAACGCTGAATACAAAAGAATTCTCTGCGCTTATATCAAATTGATCTTCAACTTTAAGACGAACCTGGAATTCGGACTTGCCGGTTGCTGCAAGGTCATACTTAGTCATCAATGAGTCTCCATGTATGTAGAACAGATCATTGTCTGCACTGCCTTCCCCGGAAATCAGAGAATATTCGTAATCAAAGATAATTGGAGGAAAGCTTTGTTCCCTTGAGACAGAAAGATGGGAAGCTCTGTCATCGGCTTTCAGCGTGCTTGGTAGTTCAGTAACATTAACCTTAAATTCACTGATGGGTTTTGCTGGTTCCGGTCCAAAAATATCCTCAATAATGGTTGTGTTTTCATCAATAAATGCACTGCGATTTACATCATCAGGCCACTCAGGTTGATCCCATCCTGTATTGAGATAGTACCGATAGTTGTGTTGACCGGGAAGGGAGTAAACCTCCACGGTGTATATGTTATCCACAGCACTTTCTTTTAATTCCAGCAATTCATTACCTGGTTCTGACCAGTCTACCATGCTACCCGAAATATATACTTTATCATTACCTTCAGTAAAATTTCCTGCAGCGATTGCATTGTTCATGTCTACTTTAAAGGTCACAAAAATATAGTCCTGGTCTTTCATACAACGAACGGACATGGCATCATACTTACTTCCATCTTCCCAACGAGGCAAGTAATAAGAGCCTAAAGTACGGTATATCGCTGTCTCTGCATCTCTCTGAGAAGAGCTCCAATAATATCCTGTACCTTCATACCAGAAAGACTGACCCGGATCATACCAGAAACCTCCGGTCACACCGTTAAAACCTGTATTATTGCCTGGTAATAGTTTATAACCCAGACCAGCACCTCTGTTTCCGCTGTGCATGTTTAGTTCATTTTCGGGGACACCTAAAAAACGCTCCAGTGCTTGCCAGTCTTCATCTGATGGTATATGATAGCCATCCGGACAAACCCCTTGTGCACCGGGTTTGGTGGAATAATTCATTGCCTCATTCCATGGATAGAGTCTGCCATATGCATCCAGTTTTGACAAATCATTGTTGTAGTAATATGTGGCAGGAATTGCATTACCATCAGGATAATGGGTTACCCGAAGGTTTTCTGTCATCCAGGTCTGAGCCCCTATTTTTACAGTTGAATAGACATTTCCATCTATGTCTGTTACTTGTTCAGTTTGTGCAAACAACATGCTTCCGAACGTGAATAGGAAAATACAGCTGATAAGCGAGTTTTTTTCATTGTTTAAGTGTTTTGATTTGGATCCTGTTTATGATGAATTGGTAAATTTCTTATAATAGGATTTGAGATGAATTATTGACTGAATACAAGGTAATGTTTCAGTGAAAGTTGTGCAACTGTTTTTTTGTAAAATTATCTGGCTACGGTTAATTTTTTCTTTTTCAATTGAATTTTCTTCAACAGCAGGAGCACGCTCCTGCTGTTGAGTGCACTTCTCGGTCACAAACTCTTTCAGCAAATCCATTTTTAAAATAGATTTTTCCTTACGCCCAGTTCTCATGCCATTCTTTTAGTAATGCCGTGAATACCCTGCGGAAGCAGACAGGATTTGGGGAGATCCGAAGACTTTGAGCGGGCAATTTTACTTCTCTCCCTTCAATTTTCCAAAATATTCCTTCGAGGCCCTGATCACTTTCGGTGAGAGGAGGATCGCGGAGATCATCGTGGGGAAGGCCATCAGCGCATAGGCCCCGTCGAAGATGCCCACGGTGAAGCCCAGGGTTGCTGCAGCGCCCAGGGGTATGACAGCTACATAGAGCCATTTGTAGATATAGTCGTGCCTGGCACCGAAAACGAAAGAGAAGCACTTGGTGCCATAATAGGGAAATGAAAGCATGGTAGAGATCGCGAAAATCGAGACGCAAACGGCCAGTAAGACCGCTCCGATGCCGGGAATGCCTTCTTCGAATGCCAGTGCAGTGAGTGTGATCCCGTCAACATCGCTATCATGCCAGACGCCGGTGATGATCAATGCCAGGGCGGTCATGGTGCATACGATGATCGTATCTACAACAGGTCCCAACATCGCTACCAGTCCTTCCCTCACTGGTTCGTTGGTTTTTGCTGCGCCGTGGGCCATGGGTGCCGTTCCGATCCCTGCTTCATTGGAGAATGCTGCTCTCCTGACCCCGGTGATGATCAGCGCGCCCAGTGCCCCTCCCATAACCGAGTCTGCGTGGAACGCATCGTGGAATATCAGTTGAAATCCCGGGAGAATTCTGTCGGCGTGGGTAGCGAGGATATATAGTACGGAGACGATATACAGCAGGACCATCACCGGTACCATGCGACTGGTGACCTTGCCGATCCTCCGGATCCCTCCGAAGATCACCAGAGAAACGACCGTTGCGATCATCAGGCCTGTGACAAGGTCGGATGTAAGCCCGGTGCTTACTCCTGCGGGAATGAGGATCACATCCCTGATCACCTGTGTCATTTGATTGGCCTGGAACATGGGCGATACGCCGATCATACCGAGCAGGGAAAAGAAGACAGCCAGGGGACGCCAGTTTTTGCCCAGCCCTTCAACGATCACATACATGGGACCTCCCTGCAGTTCCCCGGAAGAATCTCTTCCGCGAAACATGACGGCCAGGGTGCAGGTGAAATATTTGGTGGTGACACCCAGGATGGCGCTCACCCACATCCAGAAAATTGCTCCGGGACCGCCATGGACAATGGCCAAGGCAACTCCGCTGACATTTCCCATGCCGACAGTGGCTGCCAGTGCAGTGGTGAGTGCTTCGAAGTGGCGGATCTGACCGGGCTCATCGGGATTGTCATATTTTCCCCGGAGAATCTGTATGGCATGGCGGATATACCGCAGGGGCAGGAGCCGGGAATAGAAGGTGAAAAAGAGTCCGCCCCCCAGCAACAACACCAGCAGGGGTGTTCCCCAGGCCAGGTCGCTGAATCCTACGATGATCTTTTCTGCCAGGCTGATCTCTTTCAAAACATTGTTCTCTTTGTTACGCTCCCCAATCCAACGCTTGATCTCCGGAGGAGGGGAGGTTTAATGCAACCTTTCAATCTATTACAGGCGGATCGGGAGCTCAGGGAGCTTTATCTCATAATCCCCATTTTTTTCATCAGGAAGCTGGCATTCATATTTTTCGCCAGTCCCGGCCTGATGGTATAGTCAAAATGGAGCTCCAGCTCCTCAATGTAGCTTTCAAAGCAGTAATTGACGATCTTCCCGGGGTGCGCCTCCTGCATTTCACCCAGCGAAAGGTCATGCGTGGCAATGAAACAGAGAACATCATGACCGATCGCCCGCTCGATCAGTCCGCGGGTCCCTTTCTGCTTATCTGTCGTGTTTGTCCCTTTCAGCACTTCATCGAGCAGGATCAGCAGCTTCTCATTCCCCTCCATCCGGTCAACAATCTTTTTCAGCCGCTTGATCTCGGCAAAGAAATAGGACTCCTCATCCTTCAGGGAGTCGGAGGTGCGCATGCCGGAGAAAAGATGGTATGGTCCCGTTACAAATTCTGCAGCACAGACCGGACAGCCTGCATATGCGAGGACCATGTTTACGCCTACGGAACGGAGGAACGTGCTTTTCCCGGCCATGTTGGCACCGGTGATGAGCACGACCCGTTCATTGTCGATCGTCAGGGAGTTGTCTACCCTTTTTTCGTCGGGGATCATCGGGTGCCCGAGCTGTACTGCCTTTAGTCCGGTATGATCGTTCCTGACCCCGGGGTAGGTGTATCCGGGGTGGTTAAAGGCAAACCCTGCAAGGCTGAAGAGGGCATCGCTCTCCCCGGCAATGTCCAGCCATCTCACCAGGTCCTCCCGGTGCCTCCTGTTCCAGGATGCCAGCCGGTGCAGCATGAAAAAATCAAACAGCATCAACGCATTTAATGTAAATCCGACGAGGATGTTGAGCCGCTGATCGAACAGGTTCAGCATCGAAGAGAGCTGCCGGATGGCGCGGGAAGCATCCTGGGAGTCATCGCAGAAGCGCCTGAGCCGCGGATGATCAAACGTTTCTGCGGCGATGATTTCAAGCAGGGTTGAATAGGTCCTCAGGAACCGGTGCTTTTTCGACACCTGCTCCTGGTAGCGGCCGGTCCGGGTAAAGAACGGGGAGAGCAGTGACAGGTTCAGGAGGACCACCGGTACCAGCAGGCGGAAAACAGGTGGATGAAAAATGCCTGCAGTGATGATCCCTGCCGAGACGAAGGTCATGATCACCGGCAGGATCTTTGTCCACCGCTTGTTCTCTACGAACACCTGCGCGGCCGACCATTCAATGATACGTCCGAGGTCCTGTTCCTCCGTATCCATCATCCGCGCATGGGCGGTGAAGTGCTGCCGCAGGTTGATCTTTTCCGCCAGCTCCCTGATCACCGCCTGCCGCTTGCCGAACTCCTTTTCATCCGTCACAGGCGTGCCCAGGTATTCAGCCAGTTTCTCCGGACCCGTGTGTGTGGCAGTGCGGTTGAGTGACTGGTACAGGGATCGTTCGCCAAAAAGGTCCAGGTCGTACGACCAGGGGTGCCCGGGATCGATGAATTGTTCACCGCCGCGAAAGGAGGAGAAGTCATGCCGCAGCGCCCCGGCCTCTTCATCGTTGATGGCGATCAGCTCCTCCAGCAGCCTCTTTTTGTCGTGCTGGTTTTTGTGGTAGCTCACGAAGACGAAAAACATCACAACCATCAGTCCTGCAGGCACCAGCAGGATATCATATCCGCTCCTGACAGCAAGTACGATGAAGTAGATGGTCCCCGCAATGAGCAGCAGCCGAAGGATACTGATATAAGCGATGACCTTCTTCTGCCGCTGCAACAACACCTCAAAACGCGCTTTCCTTTTCCCGTATTCCGTATCCATATTTTTTCACTTCATATATACAACTCTCACTCTCTGAACTCTCTCTCTCAACTTTCAACTCTCTCAACTCTCAACTCTCTAAACTCTCAACTCTCTGAACTCTCTCTCTCAACTTTCAACTCTTTCAACTCTCAACTCTCTAAACTTTCAACTCTCTAAACTCTCAACTCTCTAAACTCTAAACTCTCTAAACTCTCAACTCTCTAAACTCTCAACTCACAAAGCTCCACACCGCCGGTTCTCCCGTCCCAGCAGAATCGGGATCCGGAATCCCACCGCAGCCTTCCAGCCGTTACCGCGGTAGCTGACCGTGCTTATTGGCGGATACTCATCCAGGGAGGTGGTTACACTGGTCTGACCGATGGTTCTGAACCCGTGGCTGTAGGTAACACTGGCAGTGACAGCAAGCGGAAGGCTTATTGGTACACGGTACTCCAGCCCCACACCTGCCTTCACGGTATATCCGAAACGCACCGGTCTCGATGCACTATATTCGAATGTTCCTCCAACCGGTCCCCCAGTTGTATTGTAGTCAAAGGATCCCCCGCCGGCAGATGCCGAATCCGCAACTATAAAATGGGTCAGCATCGAAGCGCCCAGGGTAGGGTAGACAGCGACCATGCTCCTGTAAAGATCAATATAGTACCTGAACATCAGCGGGACCTCCAAAAATCCTGGCGCCGCGGCACGTTCGCCGGCATCTGCCTCATGGTCGTACATCAGCGACACATAGGTGGCCGACCGTTGGTAATAGGCACCCACATCAACACCCAGCGCATTGCCGATCATCAACCCGGCATAGCCTCCCGTATGCATATTCGCGTACCTGAAAACCCCTTTCCCATCGATGGGTCGTGCTCCCACAGCAGGATTCGTGGTGGAGAAGGAGCGCCACAGCGCCCCGATGTCGCCGCCGAAATAGAGGGTCCGGATCTCCCTTTTAAAGGAGCGCTGCTCCGTGGAGTGTTCGATCCTCCGGTGCTTCCGCACATCCCTGTTCTCCCACAGGTTGCTCACCGGGATGTGCAGGCTGAAGGCGCTTTCCCACCGGCTGCCATCTGAACGGCAGGTCGCTGTTAGTGGCGTCCCGGCGGAAAGATAATCGACCGTGGCGGCGGTCACATCGCGCAACCCCCTGAGGTAACCAACACGCAACGAGACCTGCCAATTGGCGTTCATCCGGTAATTTACCGATACCCCGGTTTCGAGGAGGTGCAGGTCCTGCCGCACAACCTCCTGCTGCATATCGTACTCCACAACGTTCCCCGCTTTGTCCGAAAGCAGGGATGCGGTACGTGGCAGCCAAGCATTCCCCGCCATTCTTCCGTAGTGGTAGCCCAGCTGCGGGGTGAAGCTGACGACGAGCGCGGGGTGCTGCCATGTGTATGCGATCCGCAGGGGGACCGACCAGGTGTTGTACTGTTGCTGAACGGATTGGTGCGGCCTGTTGTCCTGCAGGTTCAATCCGCCGTGGTATTGGTGGATGCTGACGCCAGTACCAACGCTGAGCCCGGGCATCACCTCCTGCCACAACGCCACATTGCCGGCCGTTCCATAGATCACCGCATCGTCGAACGTGCCGACCGGATCATCGGCCGTGTAGATATCCCACGCGGGACCGCCATCGAGGGTGAGGGTTGTTTTGAGCTGACAATGCAGGGGGAGGGCGGAAAAGAGCAGCAGGGCCAGGAGGGGAACAAGCTTTCTTATGCGGTGCAGGCTATTGTCGGGACCAGTTTTTCCGGCTGAACGAATGCCGGCGCCGGAAGGTTGGTATAACGGGCTGCTGTGCATAGGCTGGATCAGAATGTCAGTGAGAAAATGGTCTCCTTCTCCGGCTGCGACTGGGCCGTGATGGTGCCGCCGTGAAGCCGGAGGATCTGCCGCGACAGGCTCAGTCCGATCCCGGAGCCGCTTCTCTTGGTCGTAAAAAATGGGATAAAGATCTTATCGAGCACCTCCTGGAGGATCCCGCGGCCGTTGTCGGTGACCTGGATGGTGGGTCGTCCCCGTTTGTTGTAGTAGCCCCTGATCGATATGTGCCCGTTAGCCACCCCCTCAAGGGCCTGCGTAGAATTCTTGATGAGGTTGATGAGTACCTGGGAGATCATGTGCTCGTCGATCTGCAGCAGGATGCTCTCCGATTCAATGGTATAGGTCAGCTTAACCCCCTGGTCCTCCACCTCCTTCTTCATCAGCGTTACGACATTTTCCACCAATGTCTTCATCTGTATCATCTCAAAATTCGGCTGTGGAATCTTGGTAAGGCTGCGGTAGGTCTCTACAAAATTCATCAACCCTGTGCTTCGCTTGTTGATGGTCTGCAGTGCCTGCTGGATCTCCTTCACCGCCTCTTTGTCAAGCGAGGGCGCCTCTTTGTCCTCCTGAAGATATCCTTTGATCATCATCTCAATGGTCGATGAGAGGCTGGAGATGGGGGCAATGGAGTTCATGATCTCATGGGTGAGGACCCTGATCAGCTTCTGCCACGATTCGGTCTCCTGCAGTTCCAGGACGTTCTGAATATTTTTTACGGTGGTCAGCATGAGACGCTTGTCCTTCACTTTAAACTCGGTGGTCTGGATCGCCAGCTGCAACAGGTCGTCCTCATCCTGCACCTTCACGAGGAGGTTTTCGCCCGGCTGGATTTTCAGCAGGGTATCGCTGAGCTCCTGGCTCAGGGTGCTGAGCTGACGGATGTTTTTCAGTGTGCTGACCTGGAAGAGTTTCTTTGCTGCCGGATTGATCATCTCCACCTCCCCGTTAGGCTGGTAGGAAAGGATGCTTACGTCGATATTCTGCACGATCGTTTGCAGGTAATGGAAGTGTTCCTCCTTCTCTGCACGCACCTGCTGGAAATCATCCATCACATCGTTGAAGGCTTCATGCAGTGCCTCGAACGACGGACCTGCATCTTTCATGGTAAAGGTCCGGGTAAACTCCGAATACCTGATCGAATCCAGGAAATTGGTCAGCTCCCTGTTTGTCCGGTCAACATAGCGGATCAGTGCCCAGACCTGGTACACCATCAGCGCGACCACCATGACAGGCGTGAAGATATGTGACTGGTCCAGCGACAGGAACAGCAACAGGCATGTGAAGGTGATCAGCAATACCCTGATGGTTACATTAACCCTGAATTGTTTATAAACCATGCTTCTCCATTCTTCTGTATAAAGAGGTACGTGTTAATCCCAGCTGTGATGAGGCCTGACTGATGTTTCCCTGGTTCTGCTTCATCACCTTGTTGATCACCGCCTTTTCGATTTCGTCCAGGTTGTACGTTCCAAAGTCATTGCCGTCGAACGATGCTGAATGATCATTGGAAAGCATAAAGTCCTCCGCACCCAGGCTGGTGCTGTCACTCATGATCACCGCCCGCTCAATCGCATGCTGCAGCTCCCTGACATTTCCGGGCCACTGGTACTGGTTGAGCTTCTTGATGGCGGATGACTGGATGTTGCGGATCGACTTTTTGTATTTCTTGCTGTAAATCTTCAGAAAGTGATCGGCCAGGATCGGGATGTCGCCGGTACGGTCCCTCAGCGGGGGAAGGTGGATCTCAACCGTATTGATCCTGTAAAGCAGGTCCTGCCGGAAGTTGCCCTTGCTGACATCCTCGTGGATGTTGATGTTGGTGGCACAGATGAGCCTTACATCTACCGGCAAGGGCTTTGTGGCACCTACCCGGACCACCTCCTGCCGCTCGATCACGGTGAGCAGCTTTGACTGAAGGGGGTAGGAGAGGTTGCCGATCTCATCCAGGAAGAGGGTGCCGCCCGAGGCGATCTCAAACCTACCCTGCTTCATCTTGTGTGCATCGGTGAATGCCCCCTTCTCATGACCAAAAAGTTCACTCTCAAAAAGCGTCTCGGCAATAGAGCCCAGGTCGACACTGATAAAGACCTCCTCCTTGCGGATGGAGTTCCGGTATATGGCCCTTGCAACCAGCTCTTTTCCTGTACCGTTCTCACCGAGGATCAGCACGTTGGCATCCGTGGCAGCCACCTTTTTGATCGTCCGGAATACCTCCTGCATCTCCGGCGAATTACCAATGAAGTCGGTGAAGGGCTGGTCCAGTACCGCACTGATCTCCTGTTGCCTGATCTTGAGTGATGCTGCCTGTACCTTCGACCGGTGGAGGTTCACGGCAGAATTGATGGTGGCCAGGATCTTTTCGTTCTGCCAGGGTTTTAACACAAAGTCAGTCGCCCCTGACTTGATCGCCTTCACAGCCTTTTCAGCATCACCGTAAGCTGTAATAAAAACCACAACGGCATTGGGGTCCAGGTCGAGAATAACACTCAGGGCATCAAAACCCTCCTGTCCGCTGATGGCATCCTTGGTGAAATTCATATCGAGCAGGATGACGTCCCAATCCTCCTTTTGCATCATTGCGGGAATCTGCTCCGGACCGCTCAGTGTCTCTATCCGTTCAACGTGCTGGCGCAGCAATAGCTTCAGCGCAAACAGGATGTCTTCATTGTCGTCGACAACCAGGATCTTTCCTTTTTTTTCGTCCATGGGTATATATTTTTTTAATTACCGGTTTTTTGTACACAAAAAAAATGCCTTATCCACTAAGGAATTAAACGACAAATAGTTTTCGTGCAGACAGCTTGAGCAAATATAGTAAAAAGGTGTACGTTTCCGAACAGCTGACCACCATTATCGAACATTTTTTTTTCCTGCTATCTTCTCTGTTTTGTATTAAAGGATTGATTCTCAAAAAGGTATTTTCTTTGGCACAATAAATGAATTGTCCATCAGCAAATAATCAATTTTTTATACGTGAACATGGTTATTTGCGAAGGATAAGTTACTGCTTATCAAGATCAATAAATTTAAAACTGACAACATGGACGGAATGGACCGTATCATAGAGAAAAAGAGAGGACTGACCAGAAAAACTGCGATGTATGGTGTCATGGGCATCCTGATCCTGACAATGGCAGGGATCCTCATCTTCGGAGATAAAAGTTCAAAGTACAATGTGGAGCTGTCACGGCTGACCATCGACGAGGTCAGAATGGATGTGTTCCAGGATTATATCACTGAGCAAGGGGTTGTGCAACCGATCAGGACCATCTACCTTGATGCTGTGGAAGGCGGACGCGTGGAGGAGATCCTGATTGAGGAGGGCAGCACGGTCAGCAAGGGCGATGTGATCCTGCGGATGAGCAACAACAACCTCCTCCTGGAGATCACCAACAACGAGGCCCAGGTGGTGCGTGCAATCAATGAACTACGTACAGCCAGGCTGTCGATGGACCAGCAGAAGCTGGCGAACAAGCAGCAGATCATCCGGCTCAACAACCAGGTCAAGCAGGAGAAACGGATGTTTGAGAAGAACAAGCTGCTGGTGGCCCAGAACCATATCTCTCAGGAGGAGTTCGACCGGTCGGCCGAGGCCTATGAAACCTCCCTGGCACAACTGGATCTTGTGAAGGAGACGTACAGGAACGACTCCATCTACCGTGCTATTCAGATCAGCTCGCTGGAGTCTTCCGTGAAGAGCATGGAAAAGAGCATGACAATTATCCGTAAGAGACTGGAGAGCCTCAATTTTAAAGCCCCCGTGGATGGCGAACTTGCCACGCTGACACCCGAAATCGGTCAGGTGATCAACTATGGCACCAGGGTGGGGACGATCAACATCCTTGAATCGTATAAGATGCGTGTGGAAATTGATGAGCATTATATTGCCAGGATACATACCGGTCTTACCGGGGAATGTGATTTTGCCAATAAATCTTATCCGGCAGAGATCGCCAAGGTATACCCGGAGGTGCAAAACGGGCGTTTCGGTGTTGATATGGTCTTCACGGGAGATGTTCCGGAACAGATCAGGATCGGACAGGCATCCCGTATCAGGCTGCAGCTGGGAGAATCAAGGGAGGGTTTGCTGCTTTCCAAAGGAGGTTTCTACAGCAAGACCGGCGGACAGTGGGTGTTTGTGGTGGATCCTTCGGGCGATTTTGCAGTGAAGCGGGATATCTCCATCGGAAGACAAAATCCACGGTATTATGAGGTGCTTTCGGGACTTGAGCCCGGTGAAAAGGTGATCACATCAAGCTACCAAACCTTTGCCGATCACGATAAGCTGATCCTCAAAGACAACAATTAAATACTGCTTTCAGGTCGTATTGTACGGACCATATATTGAAAAAGTACTGTACATGATCCATATATTTAAAGACACGCTGATATGAAACCCTTTATCATTAACGTACTGGCCCTGTCACTGTTTACCATCTCAATTTCTGCCCAGGAGCAGGACAACTGGCCGCTCGACAGATGCATTGTATATGCCATGGAAAACAATATCTCTCTAAAACGGGAAGCATTGTCTGCCGAGCTGGACAGGAAGGACCTTGCGCAGAGCAAGCTTGACCTGCTTCCCGATCTGAACGGACAGGTAGAGCACAACCTGGGCGCCGGACGGGTGCTCGACCGGGGAACTTACGAGTGGGTGAACACCGATGTGAGCCAGGGAGACCTGGGTGTGGTAAGCAGTGTGACGTTGTTCGGAGGATTGACGGGATACAATTCGATAAAAATGTCAGAGGCCGGATCGCTGGCCTCCCTCGCGCGACTGGAGCAGCTGGGGAACAATATCCAGTTGCAGGTGATGACTGGTTACCTTGACCTGTTGCAAAAGATGGAACTGTATGAGATTGCTGTGGAGAAGGCCGATGTTACAGCAATGCAGGTCGATCGGATGAAAAAGCTGCAGGAGGTTGGAAATGTTTCGGCAGGAGAAGTTCTCGAGGTGAAGGCCCAGCTGTCATCAGAGAAATACAACATGACCATGGCAAAGAACGCGATGGATGTGGCAAAGCTTACCCTGGTCCAGCTGCTGAACCTGCCGGATCCGGAATCGTTCAGCATCGAAAAGCCGGCCATAGAGGATCCGTCGCTATTGAAAATACCAGATCTGGAGACTGTATATACGCTTGCTGTTAAGAAACTTCCACAGGTCAGGGGCGCTGAACACAACATCAATTACCAGGAGAAAAACCTGGCTGTGGCACGTGGCCGGCTCTCCCCGGAGTTGTACCTCCGCGCACTCTACTATTCCAACTACAGCGATAAACTGATCAACCCCAGGGAGGTGAACCCTTCCGAACCGGTGTTGAATTATCCCGTTCCTCAGCAGGTGTTCGACAACCAGTACAGGCAGGTGAGCATCGGATTGAACATCCCAGTATTTAACAAATGGCAGCACCGTACGAATATCAGCAAAGCGAAGATCGGACTTGAGGATGCACACTATGAGCTGGAGCTTACCAAGCAGCAGCTGTTCAAGGAGATTCAGCAGTATCATTCGGATGTCAGGGCGGCGTATGACAAATACCAGGCAGCGGTCGAATCGCACGAAAACAGTGAAGAGGCATTCCGCTATGCGGAGGAGAAGTTCAAGGTAGGGATGGCGACAGCCCTCGAACTGGAAGAGGCACGCAACCGCCTGTTTGCTGCCCGCGCAGAACAGGTCAGCGCCAGGTACCTTTTTATCTTCTACATGGAGATCCTTGAATTTTTCTCGGGAGAGGAGATATCGCTGACCTGAACAACCTGTAAGCAGTAAAATAGCGCTGTTTATTCTTGTCTTTTGCACTTCGGTCAAAAAAAACAGGTCAGCAATTATTTAATGGAGGAAACTGTTAATTTTGTTCCTCAAATTTATCCTTGATGAAGAAAGCATTTCTTGCCATTGCTGTGTGCCTGTTTTTCACTGTCCTTTCGCATGGACAGGTCATTAATTTTGCCAAAACATTGCCTGTAAGGGCATTTAGTCTCTCAGTAGCACCGGTTTATAATGTACCCAATGTGTTTCACCGCGATATGGAGGGGGTCTCCTATATGCTGATGGCCGGGTATGGCTTAGGCTACGATGTGGATATGAGCCTGAAATACGCCTATACCAACAGTGACGATTTTTTTGGTGTTGACGTACAGTATCTTTTCAGGGAGACCAGGAGCAGTTACTACTCCTTCTTCGGTGGCATGCACAAGTGGGAGGAGTACGGCATTGATCTCACAGTAAGCTACACCCACACCCCACAGTACTGGATCAACCTCTCAGCCGGACTCGATATGGATGTCGATTTCACCAGTCAGCTGGAGCTCAGGGCCTGGATTCCGCTGAACGTGGGGATCAACCTGGACGACCGCTATTACCTGTTCCTCGAGTACGACCTGCCTGCCAATGAGCGTGCCTGGGATATTCTGGGTGGCGGTATCACCTTTATCTTTCGCTAACGACCGGTGCTATTATCCACACCATGGATGGACAACCTGATCCTGCGTTGCCACAACGCCTTCAGCAGTTCAATCCCTTTCCCGGTCATAGACCAGCGTTCCGCCTGAATAGGTCTGCATTACCCGGATATGTGGAATATTTTTTTCCGGTGCCGTCATGATGTCGGTTTCCGTGACCACGAAGTCGGCCAGTTTTCCTTTTTCGATGCTCCCCTTGAATGCCTCTTCGAATGCGGCTTTGGCTGCCCAGGTGGTCATGGCACGCAACGCCTCCTCCCTGGTGAGTGCCTCTGACATGATGAATCCCTCTGCGGGATAGCCTGCATGGTCCTTTCGGGCCACGGCGGCGTAGAAGCCGTACAGTGGATTGATATCCTCGACAGGAAAGTCGCTGCCATTGGGGATCCATCCCAGCTGGTTCATCAGGGTCCTGTAGCTGTATGCGCCGGTCATCCGTTCTGCCCCCAGCCGCTCTTCCGCCCAGTACATGTCGGACGTGGCATGCGTCGGCTGAACAGAGGGTACAATGCTGTATTTTCCGAACAGTTCGAAATCGTCCGGATGGATCACCTGTGCATGTTCGATCCGCCAGCGCCTGTCATTTTTTCCACCGAGCAGTCCGCCATAGATCTCCAGCATCCGCCGGTTGGCAGCATCGCCGATGCAGTGGGTTGCTACCTGGAAATTATTTTCATACGCCAGGCGGCACCACTTTTCCAGTTGCGATTTTTCTGTAATGAAGAGTCCGCTGTTGCCCGGATCGTCGGAATACGGTTCAATCATACGGGCGCCCCTGGACCCCAGTGCACCATCGGCATACAGCTTAACCGTTCCTACCGTAAGCCGCTCTGTCTGCAGCATCCCATGTGTGATATAGGTGTTGAGGTTATCCTCCGACGGTTCGAGCCAGGCGTTGATCCTCATTTTCAGTGTGCCGGCTGAATGCATTGAATCCAGCAGCTGCACCACTTCCCTGGTGAGCCCTGCATCCGACAGGGAGGTGAGTCCCACGGAAAAGCAGTTCTCCTCTGCCATTTTAATGCCCGCCACGGTCGCCTCGCGGCCGGGCAGGGGGATATGCATATCCACCAGCTGGATGGCATTGTCGATGAGGATCCCGGTAGGTTCGCCGTTCTGTACGATCACCTCACCACCGGCGATCCTGCTTTCTGCCGTGATGCCGGCGATCTCCAGTGCTTTGGAGTTGGCCCATCCGGCGTGTCCGTCGACCCGTCGCAGCAATACGGGAATATCGGGAAAAAATTTGTCAAGATGTTCTTTTCCGGGGAACGTCTGCACCGTCCAGTCGTTCTGGTCCCACCCGCGTCCTGTGATCCAGAAGGGTTGTCCGGGATCACTTCCGGGCTTCCGTGCGGGATGGTTTTCGGCAAATGTTTTACAGCGATCCACGATCTCTTCGATCGATGTGGTGCCTGTCAGCTCCACCTCGTTCAGGGAGAGGCCGTAGCCGACGAAGTGGCTGTGGGCGTCATTCCATCCGGGGTATATAAAACAGTCTTTCAGCGAGATAACCATCTTCGCGCTGTACTGCTGTTCCATCGCTTCGGATGTTCCGGTATCCACAATTTCTCCATCCCTGACAACGAAAGATTCCACAACGGAGAAAGCGGGGTCCACAGTATACACGGTGGCATCTTTCACGAGGAGATCGGCTTTTTCTTTATTCATCTGACAACCTGTAAATATGATCAATACGGTGAGTACAATGTTTCGCATCATCTTTTTTTTGTAAATGTAGATATTCCTGCCGAAAAAAAAAGACAGCAGCATCATCTGTCCGGTTGGGGAGGCTGGTGAACTGTCTGCCGCAAGCATCAAAAAGGGCGTTGTTGCAGCAACAGGAGATGTCCGGCTGTGGAGGCTGGGGAACTATCTTTCCCTACTACAACTGCGGATGTTGGTTCGGAAAGCATGCGGTCCCTCTTTTTTGTGTATTTTTGCAGTATATGGAGCATCTGAAACAACACCTGGGCAACCCGGTTTTTCAAACGATCGCGCAGATTGCGGATAAGGAGGGGCTGGAGACGTATGTGATCGGAGGGTTTGTCAGGGATATCCTTCTTGGCAGGTCCCCTGAACAGGCAAAGGATATAGATATTGTGGTGGTGGGAAGCGGCATCAGGCTGGCTTCTGAAGTGCGGGATCAGTTGGGAAAAAATGCAAAGCTGGCTGTTTATAAGAATTTTGGCACAGCACTCGTGAAGATTGGCGAACAGGAGATAGAGTTTGTCGGTGCAAGGAGAGAGTCCTACCGCAGGGATTCCAGGAAGCCGGTTGTGGAGGATGGGACATTGCAGGATGACCAGCTGCGAAGGGATTTTACCATCAATGCCCTGGCGATCTCACTCAACAAGGATACCTACGGTGAACTGCTGGACCCATTCAACGGGCAGCAGGATCTGCGTGAAGGGATCATCAGGACTCCCCTGGAACCGGAAAAGACCTTCTCGGATGATCCACTGCGCATGCTGCGGGGGATACGGTTCGCTACACGGCTTGACTTTAAGATCGATCCGGAAACCTTTGGGGCCATCCATGCTGCCAGGGAGCGGATCCGCATTGTTTCCCAGGAGCGGATTACCGATGAGCTGAACAAGATCATGATGGCCGACCGTCCGGGCAGGGGGTTTATCCTCCTGGACAAGTGCGGACTGCTGAAGATCATTCTGCCTGAGCTGCACCGCATGAAGGGGGTGGATGCCGTGAAGGGCATCCGGCACAAGGACAATTTCCTCCATACGCTGGAGGTGCTGGACAACCTTTCCGGGAGGCGTGACGACCTCTGGTTGCGGTGGGCTGCGCTGCTCCACGATGTGGCCAAGCCTGTGACAAAGAAATTTGAACCGGGAACCGGCTGGACCTTTCATGCACACGATTTTATTGGTGCTAAAATGATCCCGTCGATCTTTAAACGGCTCCGCCTTCCGCTGAACGACAGGATGAAGTATGTTCAGAAACTGGTGAAGCTGCACCTCAGGCCCATCGTGCTTTCGCAGGAGACTGTGACCGATTCGGCGGTGCGGAGGCTGTTGTTCGATGCAGGGGATGAGATCGATGATCTCATGGACCTTTGCGAGGCGGACATTACCTCTAAGAATGAACGGACGGTGCGCAGGCACCTGCAGAATTTTGCCATTGTGCGGCGCAAGATTATGGAGATCGAACAGAAGGACCATATCCGCAATTTCCAGCCGCCGGTCACGGGCGATGACATACAGCATCTTTTCGGCATTCCGCCGGGAAGGAGCATCGGGATCCTGAAAAACACCATTAAGGAGGCGATCCTCGAAGGGGAGATCCCCAACCAGTTCGATGCCGCCTATGCTTTGTTGCTGGAGAAGGCCCGGGAGCTGGGACTTGAAAAGATGAATGACCTGCGGCGGCCTGCAGAAGGCGATGCAGAAGGCGACGCTGGGGAGGATGCATCCCCCGCTAAGGTGTCTGGAAAAAGAGCAGCAGGGGAAGGTGGTCACTGATCCCCCCGCTGTATGCAAATCCCCGGTAGGTCCTCCGCGGCCTCATCCCGGTATGCTTTTCATCCCGCTCCAGTAAAAAGGGCAGTCCTGGCACTTCAGCCCTGCAGCTGGATGCAGAGAGCCTTCCCCCGGTAAAGACATGGTCCACCGAATTCCACTTTCCCTGGTACTTGTACGTGTGCTGATCAGCCGGCGGGATTACCTCACTCAGGCCACTCTTCCTGCCCACGCTTTCGAGCGGACGTGACCCTGTGGCATCGTTCAGGTCACCCCCGGCGATGACCAGCAGCCCCGGCCGGACGGTCAGGGCATCACCGATGAACAGGTCGATCGTCTTCGCCTGTATCATCCGCTTGTGCTCCGTCTCCATCGCGCCGCCATACTTGGAGGTCCAGTGGTTCGCTGCTACGAGCACCGTGTCGGTGTCCAATGCGAAGGTGGCAGCGAGGATCTCGCGGGTGTGCATAGGCTCACCCTTGCTGTCGCTGATCCCGATCCAGGTGGTGTCGATACATTCGGCCAGGTCGCTCCTGTAGAGCATCCCCACATCGATCCCCCGGTGGTCGGGACTGTCGCGGTGGAGGATTTCATAACGGAAGTTTACCAGCAGCGGGTGTGTGGCAATGTCGGCGAGCACTTTCCGGTTTTCGATCTCGCTGAAGCATATGATTTCCGGCGGCTCCCAGCCATTCACCGCCAGGATCACCTTGCAGATCTCCGCCACCTTCCTGTTGTAGCGGTAGAAGGTCCAGCGCCGCGCTCCGCCGGGGGTAAAATCTTCATCATCTCCCGACAACGTATCGACGGAGGGATGGAACATGTTCTCCACGTTGTAGAACATGCAGCAGTAGCTCCGGCTCTCTTGCCGGGAGATGAGCAGCTGCGGACAGAGCAGGAGCATGGCTGCCAGGAGGAAAATATTTTTCATGGTACCGGATTGATGAAATGGTTTCGCCGGAGGCTGCGATCAGCGCTCCATACCGGTATATGTGATAAGCGGTAAAAAAATCGGATTTATTCTTCCCTTCTTTCGAAAGCGCCCAGGTCGGGTGCGTCATCGGCCAGCCGGCTGTCTCCCTTTTTATCGAAGGGGTGCTCGATGGCATATTCCAGTTTGCCGGCATCGATGGCGGGTGACAGTGAATCGGGTTCATAGCTCACCCTGAGCGAATCGAACAGGGGGGTATTGTCGTTGGTGAGGATGCGCACGAAATTGGGATCGAGCGTGTAATCGTACTCCTCCCGGTCGAGCCGTGCCAGCACATGGTCGAAGGTGTAGTTCAGCAGTCCGCCCTCCGCCCGGCTTACCACGATCTCATTGCTCTGCGATCCGTGGATAATGCAGTTGGTGAAGGTCGCCTCCTCAATATCGCGTGGCTGAATGATGACCTCTCCGTTGTCATCTTTATAGGCAAAATAGTTGGCGATCATCAATGCCGGGGCAGTTCGGTTGGAAAAGCCTGAACGCCAGTAGTTGGCGAAGGTGCAGTGGTTGAAGGAGTAGCTGCCCTCGTACAGCAGCTCCACACAGCTGTTGCCGCAGTCGCCCACCACGGTGTTGTGGGCTTTGATGGTTGTGCCGCGTCCGAGGATTCCGTCGTAACTCATCCTGTTGATCTCTGTATTGCTGATGGTCAGCACCGGCTGGTCGTACCGCACCACCGAATCGGCCCACAGACCGAAGGTGCCGTTGAGGATCCGGGCATGGTCGATCACGTTGCTGTGGCTTCCCGGTGCAAAATAGATTCCGTACCACTGTCCCGGATAGCCCGGATCGTCCTGGTACTCTCTCTCCAGGCGGTCGCCCTGCACGGTGACCGGGTTTTCGACGGTGCCGTTCACCTTCAGCGATCCGAGTACAAAGATCCCGGCATCGCGGTGCATATAGATCTGTACCCCCTCTTCGATAACCAGCTCCTGGAGTGTATCCACGAGGATACCATCGATGATAAGGTAAGGCTTGTCGGCGGTCCACGTGGTGGAGTAGTCCAGCACGCTGTCGCGCAGCAGGTGCACATCCTGTCCCCATGCCACCAGGTCAACATCCTGCAGCTTGCCGTTCACCGAGAAGGTGATGGAGTCCTGTATGCGGAGGATATCCGGCATTCCGTTGGGATCGAGTGTTGCCTCGACAAAAATGTACATACTGTCCTTCGGTGCAATTTCGTAGTTTTCAAATGTTGTTCCGGGCTGGCCGTCCACATTGACCCTGAATACCGATTGGCTGCCACCGGCAAGGCGGATGTCGTCGATCTTGATGAAACGGGCGTGTGGGTTGTGGACCTTGAACGATTTGGTTGTGGTGCCGATGGTGGTGAAAATGGTATCGAAATAGACCGTATCCATGCTGAACTGCAGCAGCGCGTCCTCATCGTCTGCGTAGAAACGGTCGGGACGACAGTGGTACAATGAGGCTGTAACAGCCAAAAGGGACAACAGGATGATTGCTTTTTTCACGCCTTCAGGTCTTCGGTTCATATTCTTAACGCAAAGATGGGAAAAAAAGTATCTTTTTTTGAGTTGAGAGTTTAGAGAGTTGAGAGTTTAGAGAGTTGAGAGTTGAGAGTTGAGAGTTTAGAGCGTTTATGCGTTGAACCTTCTCTCAACTTTCAACTTTCAACTCTCAACTCAACTTTCAACTCTCAACTTAACTTTCAACTTTAACTTTCAACTCTCAACTCTCAACTCAACTTTCAACTCTTGAGGGTTTAGGGGAGGATGGTTTTTTATTTTACGGGATCATTTGTATCTTTACAGCGTAATTTCACTAAGGGGGTGCCTTAAAGTACAGGCTGAGATCATACCCTTAGCACCTGATCCGGGTAATGCCGGCGGAAGGGAATTGCACACATGATGTGAATTATAAATCTTAATGTTATGAAAAAGCAGGTTTTTTACGGACTTGTGCTTTTGCTTGCTGCTATGCAGTCAAATGCACAATTTGTGTTACGTGGGGTTGTGCAGGACCCACAAGGGAACGCACTGGAAGGTGCAAGTGTCTTAATCGAAGCGATAAACAGGGGTACCATTACCGGTCGGGATGGGTCTTTCGTCCTGGAAGATTTGTCGGCCGGCAGCAAAACGATCTCCATTTCCTTTGTCGGATTTGAGACGACGGAGAAGGAGGTGCAGATTGTTGGGGATACCGACCTGGGAGCCATCACGCTCAGTCAGCACTCCTTCAGGGGAGAGGAGGTAACGATCAGTGCACTGCGGGCGGAACAGAAAACGCCGATGGCGTATGTTGACCTGGCGCGTGACCAGATCAGTGAGAAAAATTTCGGGCAGGATATCCCATATATCGTCGGAATGACACCATCGGTGATTACCACGTCAGATGCGGGACATGGTATAGGGTATACCGCGATGCGGATCAGGGGGACCGATGCCAACAGGATCAATGTGACCATCAATGGTGTACCACTCAATGATGCAGAGTCACACAGTGTCTTCTGGGTGGACCTTCCCGATCTGGCCACCTCGACAGAGCAGATACAGATCCAGCGGGGGGTGGGGACCTCCACGAACGGGGCGGCTGCTTTCGGGGGGACAGTGAATATGCAGACCACCCTGCTGGAGAAGGATCCATATGCAGCATACGGACTTACCATGGGCTCCTTTAATACGTTAAAAAATTCGGTTTCCGTGGGAACAGGGCTGATCAATAACCGTTTTGCAGTGGACTTCCGCTTGTCGGATCTGCGGTCGGACGGCTATATTGACAGGGCGTGGACCGACCTGCAATCATACTACCTCTCGGCAGGCTGGTTTGCAGAAAGTGCCAGTCTGAAATTCATCACCTTCGGCGGTTTTGAGGAGTTGTACCAGTCGTGGGGAGGGGTTCCTTCCTCCATGCTGGTTTCCGACCGGACCTATAACGGGATGGGTGCCTATACCGATAGCACGGGACAGACCGCCTACTACGACAATCAGGTGGATCATTACGACCAGGTGCATTACCAGCTACACTTTTCAAATGCGTTCAGCAGGAGGCTGCACATGAATGCCGCCCTCCATTATACCAGGGGGAACGGGTATTATGAGCAGTATGAAGTGGGGCAGGATGTTGCTTTTTATAGTATGACACCGCCGGTGGTTGGCAGTGATACGGTTTATACCACTGACCTGGTGCGGAGGAAATGGCTCGACAATGATTTTTATGGTGCCATTGCCTCGGTCAATTATGAAGGCGAAAACAGCAGTCTGATGATCGGCGGCGGATGGAACCGCTACGACGGACTGCATTACGGGAAGGTGATCTGGGCCGGGTTTGCCGGCAACAACCTTCCGGGACACCAGTGGTATGAGGGAATAGGTATAAAGTCAGACTGGAATGTGTATGGCAAGTACTATGTTGATCTGAGCCAGGGGCTTACTGCCTTTGCAGATCTTCAGCTGCGGGGGATCCGACATGATATTGACGGAACCGATGCCAACAACAGGGATGTTACCGGGGAGCATGATTTTCTCTTTTTCAATCCCAAAGCTGGCTTGAGCTATCTGCCTGGTGAGGGACAGCGTGCCTTTATCTCCATTGCCAGGGCCAGCCGGGAGCCCAACAGGAATAATTTTACCGATGCGCCGCCGGAAAAACCCCCGGTACATGAGACACTCAATGATTTTGAGGCAGGGTATTCCTTCAGGAACAACATTTTTCAGGGGGGGGTGACACTCTATTTCATGGATTATGATGACCAGCTTGTGCTGACAGGTCAGATCAATGAGGTGGGATATCCTGTGATGACCAATGTGGCGGAAAGCTACAGGGCAGGGGTTGAGCTGGAGGCTGGATTCAATTTCCTGGATAAGATCACCTGGCACGGTAACCTTGCGTTGAGCCGAAATGAGATCCGGGATTTTGTAAACTATGTTGATAACTGGGACTATTGGTCAGATCCGGAATCTGAACCTTACCAGGTGGAAGAGGAGATCGGGAATTCCACCCTCGCATTCTCTCCCTCCGTTGTTACCGCCAGTCAGCTGGAATATTCCCTGCTGGACCATATGAAGTTCAGCCTATTATCGAAATATGTCGGCCGTCAGTTTATCGATAACACCTCGACCCCGGAGTATTCGATCGATCCCTATTTTGTGAATGACCTGAAGGCCTCGTATACCATCGAACCTGACTGGGCAGGCATGGTAAAGGTGAGCATCATGGTTTCCAATGTACTGAATACGCAGTATGAAACGAATGCCTGGTTATACCGTTACTACACGGGTGGCGAAGAGCTTTTCATGGACGGGTATTACCCACAGGCAGGCAGGCATGTTTTGGTTGCACTGAATGTTAAGTTTTGATAAAATACGATCGGAAATATTTAAAAACGTTAAAAAATTGCTAATTTTCGTCCGGAATACCCTTTCTCTGTAATTCATGACCGGACTGAAGCTGGATATCTGTTTTTGGTATGTCGATGACGAACTGATCGAAGAGATCGTTGGCATCCTGCGTAAAGGAAATTATGCCCCTGAGTATATTCGGTGCCGGAAAGCCAGTGAGCTGGAGAGTTGTGTGCAGAATGATGCTCCTGACCTGATCATTGCCGATTTTGACCTGCCGGAGATATTGCGGAACACCATTGAAAGCGTGCACAGCAAAATCGCTTTTCATGTGCCACTGATCTACCTGGTAGGTGAGAAGAATGAGGAGAAGGCTGCTGAGACACTGAAGCGGGGCGTATGGGATTACCTCGTAAAGGACCATTTTATCAAGCTGATACCAACGGTTTATTCTTCTCAGAAGTTTGGTAAGGTAGTGAGGCAGAGCAGGAAGGTGAGGAGCGCACTCGAGAAGTCACGCGGGCAGTTCAGGAACCTGGCTGAAAATTCTCCTGATCTGATTGTTCGTCTTGACAGGGAGGTCAGGTGTCTGCTTGTTAACCAAAGCGTTGCAGATTATACCGGCATCCCTGTGGAGGAGTTTATAGGGCGCAGGCCTTCTGAGCTGGGAATTTTGCCTGCCGAACCATTCCTGCACCTTGAAAGCACGACTGAAGCCGTTGTCGCATCCGGAAAGCGGCGCACCATTGAACTGATGTTTACGGGCAATTCGGAAAAACTGATACTTGAGTGGAGGATTTTTCCTGAGTTCGATGAACACAAACAGTTCCAGTCCGTTCTGGCAATAGGCAGGGATATCACCGAATCGAAATTTGCCACTGAGGCGATTCGTAACAGCGAAGAGCGCCTGCAGCTGGCCGTTGAGGCAACCAGCCTGGGTTACTGGGACTGGAACCTGGAGGCGAATAAGGTATTTTTCTCTCCCATCTATTTTTATATGCTGGGCTACAGCCTGGGAGAACTTCCCCAGGAGTTGGAGACCTGGCACGGTCTGCTGCATGAGGATGACAGGGAACCTGCCATTGCACTCGTGGATCGGTTTCTCAAGAGCGGTGAGAAATCTTTTGAGACGGAATTCAGGCTTCGGTGCAAGGAGGGCAGGTTTATCTGGGTCTGCAGCAGGGGACGGATTGTTGAACGCAATGCGGATGGTACGGTAAGACGGCTCATTGGTACACATGAAAATATTTCGGGAAGGAAAAGGAATGAGCAGATCCAGGCGACCCTTTTCAATATCTCCAATGCGGTGAATACAACACTCAACATTGAGGAGCTGTATGAGAATATCCGGGAGCACCTCGGGAAGATCATTGATACTACGAACTGTTTTCTTGCCCTCTATAACGAGAAGACAGGGATGCTGACCCTGCCCTTTCACAGGGATGAAAAAGACTCTTTCTCTGAGTTTCCGACAGGGAAGACCCTTACAGGGTATGTGATCAGTACAGGAAAAACCCAACTGGTGGATGCTGAAAGGGAGCGGGAGCTTACGGAGGAGGGACATATCGAACTGGTCGGCACCCCATGTGTCAGCTGGCTGGGCGTACCGCTAAAGACCAACAACAGGATACTGGGTGTGTTTGTGGTCCAGTCTTATCGGGAAGATGTAGTATATACCAGGGAGGATGTAAACATTCTTGAATTTGTAAGCGACCAGATCGCACTGGCGATCAAGCGAAAGCATGACCAGGAAAATATCATTGAGAACCAGGAAAAGCAACGCAGGATCTTTGAATCTTCGCCCGATCCGATCCTCGTGGTTAACAGCGAGCGGAAGGTGATCGACTATAATACAAGTCTGCTTGCTGCAGTGAACATTACCAATGAACCTGTGATGGGACGGAATGTTCTGCTTTTTGTTGCAAAGGAGGATTGGCGGAAGGCGATCCGCGACTTCAGGCTGACCTGGGACCTGGGGTACATGAAGAACCTGGAATATACGTTATGTAAGGCAGACGGCACCACTTTCAAGGCGGAGGTGTCTACCGGGGCGATCTACAATAATATGAGGGAGCCTGAATCGATGGTGATCATTTTCAAGGATATTACCGCACGTAAAGAGGCAGAAGAGCATCTGCGTGAGGCCAAAGAGCGGGCTGAGGAATCTGACAGGCTGAAAACAGCGTTTCTCTCGAATATGTCGCATGAGATCAGGACGCCGATGAATGCGATCGTGGGTTTCTCAGACCTGCTGAACGATCCCGAACTCGCCCCACAGGAAAGGGCGGAGTTCATTGCCCAGATCAACCTTGGTGCAGACAACCTGATGCACCTGATCGATGATATTATCGATATCTCCAAGATTGAGGCCGGACAGGTGAAGATCATCAGGAAGAATTTCTCTATCCATAAGCTGATTAATGAGCAGTTGGTGCTTTTCAAACAGAACCTGGAACGGATCGATAAGTCACATATCGATCTCAGGATGAATTGGAAATGGCCCTCAGAAACACTCGTGCTGTACAGCGATCATTTTCGTCTGAAGCAGATTATATCAAACCTCCTGAATAACGCCATTAAGTTTACGGATGAGGGGTATATCGAGTTGGGGATTGAGAAGGTGGATGGTATGATGAGGGTCTATGTAAAAGATACAGGCATTGGGATCAGCCCGGCAAACCTGGAGATTATTTTCGACAGGTTCAGACAGGGTCACCAGTCAAAGACCAAGCTTTATGGTGGTACGGGTTTGGGATTGGCGATATCAAGGAACCTGGCCGGATTGCTGGGAGGTGCTATCAGTGTTGTTTCAGAAGAAGGCAGGGGCTCTGAATTCTCGCTGACCCTTCCGTTGGATGAAGTGCAGGATACTTTACCGGAAGAGATTGTGAAGATGGATATGCACCATGTAAACTGGAAGGAAAAAACGATCCTGGTTGCTGAGGATGACGAATCGAATTACCAACTCTTAAAACAGGCGCTGAAAAGTACCGGGGTAAAGTTGATCAGGGCAGCTAACGGAAATGAGACCATACGGCTGTTCGAACAACATGCTGGTGCGCTGGATCTTGTATTGATGGATATCCGGATGCCTGACCTGGATGGCTATGCCTGTACCAGGAGGATCAAGGCCAAAATGCCGCAGATGCCGGTCATTGCCCAGACTGCATATGCCATGGCAGGGGAGAGAGAGGTTAGCAAGGAGGTGGGATGCGATGATTATATCAGCAAACCCATCGATATAAAGATGCTGATTGAGAAGCTGGCATATTACCTAAAATGATTTTATGATCGCAAGGACGGGCATGGTGGTGGTTGGATTATGCGTTGTACTGCTGACAGAATGTTCTTCGTCCCGGGAACAGGGATCGGGAGCTGCAGTGTTCCGGTACAATGAGTCGAAGGGGATTACTTCCCTGGACCCTGCCTATGCCCGCAATCAGACCATCATCTGGCCCGTCAGCCAGATATTCAATGGCCTTGTTCAGCTCGATGACAGCCTTCAGCTTCGTCCCTGTATCGCAAAGCGCTGGTCATTGAGCAGCGATGCGCTGGAATATACCTTCAGGCTGCGAACTGATGTGCTTTTCCATCCGTCGCCCTACCTTGATGAAGCGGACCGGCTTGTTGATGCGCACGATTTTGTTTACAGCTTTGAACGCATCGCCGATCCCTCTGTAGCCTCCCCGGGCAGCTGGATATTTGAATATACGGATCCCGATAGTGCCTTCGTGGCCATTAATGATTCAACATTATGCATCCGCCTGTCCAGGCCCTTCCCCCCCTTTCTGCCGGTCCTCGCGATGCCCTATTGCTCGGTGGTGCCTGAAGCAGTCGTGGAGCATCCGGACGCCGGGTTTGCAAGCCATCCGGTCGGTACCGGACCGTTTGTCTTTAAACTATGGAGCGCCGACGAGAAGCTCGTCATGTTGAAGAACAGCGCCTATTTTGAAATGGACGAAGCGGGTGAGCGGTTGCCTTACCTGGATGCTGTGGCCATCACCTTTATCAAGGACAAGCAGAGTGAGTTCCTGGAGTTCCTGAAGGGAAACCTGGATTTTCTCTCCGGCGTGCATACCGCCTATAAAGATGAGCTGCTTACACGTTCCGGCACGCTCAATCCTGACTACAGGGATCGCTTTCTGCTTCTCACCCAACCTTACCTGAATACCGAATACCTGGGAATCCTCATGGAACCGGCCGAAGGGGAGGATGATCTGTTGTTGGATAAGCGCATCAGGCAGGCGATCAATTATGGGTTCGACCGTGAAAAGATGATGAAATACCTGCGCAACAACCTTGGTTACCCTGCCACTGCAGGTATGATTCCCCCCGGACTGCCCGGTAACCTCGCCTATGGTGAAGGGTATGGTTACCGTCCGGATCTTGCCCGTAAGCTGTTGCATGATGCAGGGTATGGTATCGGTAATCCCCTGATCATTAGTCTTACCACTACCTCAGATTACCTCGATCTCTGTGAGTTTATACAGTTCGAGCTGGGCAGGATCGGAATCGGTATTGAAATTAATGTGAGTACCGGAGGGGCCTTCCGGAACCAGGTAGCCAATGGGAACCTTCCGTTTTTCAGGGGGTCGTGGATCGCTGATTATGCCGATGCGGAAAACTACCTGGCCCTGTTCTATTCAGGCAACCATGCGCCGGATGGGCCCAACTACACCCGTTTCTCATCAGCTGCATTTGACCGGCTGTATGAGCAGGCAACCCTGGAGAGCGATCCTGTGTTGCGGGCCGAACTTTACCGGCAGATGGACCGCATCGTGATTGATGCGGCCCCGGTTGTGCCGCTGTATTATGACAAGGTGGTACGGTTTGTTCCTCATGGAATCGCGGGTTTCCATCCCAATCCGATGAATAACCTGATCCTGAAGACAGTAAAAAAGGTTGGTTCTACTCCTCTTCTTTAAGTATTTTGCTGACCTCTGACTCGGTTTTCTGCAGTTTTTGTTTGCAGATATTGAGCAGTTCGGTTACCCGTTTAACATTGGCGGTCAGCTCATCCACATCCAGCGCTCCCTCTTCGATCTCCCCGAGGATCCGGTCGATCTCTTCAACGGCTGCCTTGTAGGTAATCTCCTGTTTTGCCATATCGTTTATTTTTCATTTGTATAATCAAGTTCCCTGACGGTGCTTTGTACTTTACCGTCCGACATGCGGGTCTCCAGTGTGTCGCCCTTTTCCAACTCCTTTACCGACTTCACGATCTTCCCGTTGCTGTATGTGATGCTGTACCCGCGTGACAGGATTTTTTCTGGTCTGAGATATTCGAGTGACCGTTCTGCCTGTCTGATCTTCTCATGGCCCGACCGGAGCCGTTCGGCAATGGTCCGGTGTTGCCGCTCTTTCATGCTGAGCAGATCGCGTTTACGGTGGTCATGGAGGTTTTTCCACAGGTATTTCAGCTTGCCCGACTGGTCGGCGATATTGGTGGAAGCGGCCTTGAGGAGTTTCGCTGTTGAGGTGAGGATCCCGGTACGGTATACTTCCAGTGCATGGTTTTCGCGGGTTACATACTGCCGTGTAAGGTGTTGTATATCGGACGCTTTCTGAGCAAGTGTATGGTTCTCCTGTTGTATGATCCGCTCAACCGTATAGGAGAAGCGCTCCTGCAGGCGGTCGAGCAGACCGGAGAATTCCAGCAGGCGGTCGACCAGGAACTCAGCCACCGCTGTAGGGGTTTTCAGGTGTTGGTGTGCTACCATGTCTGCAATTGTTTCGTCCCGCTCATGGCCTATCCCGGTGAGTACCGGGATGGGAAACTGGGCAATGTTCATGGCAAGTTCGTAACCGTTGAAGCAGTCCAGGTCGGCCTGTGATCCTCCGCCCCTGATCAGCACTGCGGCGTCAAATGAGCGTTCAGCCAGGAAAACCCGTTCCAGGGCAGCGATGATCGACCGTTCGGCAGACTCTCCCTGTACGATGGCGGGAAAGAGGGTGACGGAAAAACCGAATCCATAGCTGTTGTTCACCAGGGTGCCGATGAAATCTCCGTAACCGGCTGCGGTTTCTGATGAGATGACCGCGATGCGTTGGGGTACATCGGTCAGCACCAGCTCCCGGTTCATCTCCATGATCCCTGCCTCTTGCAACTGCCTGATCACCTCTCTTTTTTTCATGGCCAGATCGCCCATGGTGTAGGAGGGGTCGATATCGCTGATATTCAGGCTTAGTCCGTACACGGGATGGAAGCTGACCTCTGCTTTTATGAGCACTTTGATCCCTGGTTGGAGCTGGGTGCCGGAGGTCGATTCGAAATACGATCTGAGCATGCGGAACCTGGAGGACCAGATTGTGGCCCTGTTTTTAGCGACGATATTGCTATCGGTTTCAGATTTTTCGATCAGTTCCATGTAGCAGTGTCCCGACCGGTTGATGTGCATCTCATGGATCTCGGCAATGACCCAGACAGCATCCGGAAATGCCTCTTGCATGGCATTGCGGATCTGCAGGTTCAGGCTGCTGAGAGTGATGCTTTCGGGTGTCATTGTTGTTTGATTATCAAGTTTCTGTAAGATTCCCCATCGGATTCTGTTTCAACAACGTACATGCCAGGCGGGTCATCCGGAAGGGTGATTTGTCGTGTGGTGGTGTTGAATGTTTCCCGGTGTATGATCTTGCCCTGCAGGTTGTATACCACGACGGTGCATGGGGTGGATACTTCTCCTGGTATTTCAACCATGAAATGGTCATTGAACGGATTTGGATATATTTTCAGCCTGCTGAAGGCGGGGGAAGATTTCACGGGTGTGATGGCGCGGCAGGCTCTTTTAAAACTGGGAATGCCGTAGCCGTAAGCAACATCCGGTGTGTCTGCATGGTCTCCCGATTCCAGTATCCATTGCATCAGCGTTGTCGAGGAGAGGGTGGGGAAGGCCTGCCACAATACTGCTGTTGCACCTGCGATCATGGGCGATGCATAGGAGGTGCCTGCACCGAGGCTGATCTCCCCGGTGGTGGACTGCACTGCAGTGCGGACCCCCATGGCGGAGACGTCTGGTTTGATTCTCCGGTCGTAGGTGGGGCCCCGCGAGCTGAACGGTGCCACGATGCCTGATGCGTCTACCGCCCCAACGGTCAGGATGTCTGTAGCATCTCCGGGGGCACCAATATGGTACCAGGGATCATTGCCTGAGTTACCGGCACTGGTCACGCTGATCATTCCCCTGGTGGCTGTCATGCTGTTCGCAAAAGAGCTATGGGCGGTTTTTCCGTCCATATCCATGTAGCTGTAGTTTGTGGATGGATCGTCGAATGTGGTATACCCCAGGCTTGTATTGATGATATCCGCACCCAGGCTGTCGGCCCATTCTGCCGCTTCGATCCATGCAAATTCTTCTATCCGTGTCTCTGACTGCACATTTTCGGTGAGTGCGAGTACCACCTGTGCATCCGGAGCTGTGCCCATGAGAGAGTCGGGCCAGTTGCCGATAATGATCGAGCTGACGTGGGTACCATGGGAGTGGCTGTTGTAAACGTCCTGGTTCCGATCCACAAAATTACGTTGTGCAACGATCTGTCCGCCGTTAAAGGGTTCTGTAAAGGCCGGAAGTGTGGGCAGTGCTGCGAAACCGGCATCGAGGACAGCGATCAGCAGCCCCTTTCCGGTGTACCCTTTTTCGTGCAGAAAATCGAGGTCAAGCTGTTTCACCTGGTCTTCCGCATATCCGTAGCGGTAACCTGGCGGAGTGGTTAAGGGTGCGGGAAACCTTTCTCCTGCCGGAATTTTTGGATAATGGAGGATGGCGGGGGATGGTTTCCACCGGACGGTGTCGACGAACGACAGGCGCATAAGAGTATCGGTCAGCAGGCTGTCACTGCTGGTGAGCAGCACACCGTTCAGCCATTTTGATGTATGCCTGATCTCTGCACCGAGGGCTGCCAGACTGTCTACATAATTCCGGGTTACGGGAAGATCATTTTCATCGATGGGCCATGATTGCCAGGCACGTCTGTCGATGGCCCGGCGTGACAGGAAGGCTTCCGGCTGATCGATGGAATAGCCATTGTTCGCTTTATCGGTAAAATAGAACCAATAGGTGTTTTCAGCTACCCGCTGACCGGATGCTGCAAGTGCAAATAGCAGTCCCGTGAAAAACAGTATTTCCCTTTTCATGATCCATTAAAGATAGTAAAATGGTTTGCAGCATCAACCATTTTTACTGACCGGGGTCTGCAGGGTCGGGAATTTTCCCTTCACTTTCCTCGAGTTGCTGAAGGAAATCTTCATATTTTTTTTCCAGCACTTCCGGGTTCAGGACCTTACCTTTGTTGTATTTCACGACCGACAGCAGGTCTCCCTCTTCTGAGTAGTATTTCCAGTCACCATCTTTCAGGTCATGGTAATACTGCCCCGAGATCTGCAGTTCGCCTTCAGGGTAGAGGGCTGTATAGGCTCCGTGAAGCATTCCCCCGGTGTAATTTGCAATCAGCATGGTGTCGCCCGATTCAAAGAAACGGAGCCAGGGGCCCTCCCGGGTATCCTGAACGAAATGCACCTGCTGGGAGACTTTTCCAGAGGGGTAGTAGTTTTCTGTCAGCCCCGACAACTTCCCTTTGTCATATGTCTCTTTCATTCTCATGTTTCCGTCAGGTCCGAGGTACAGCCATGTAGAGTCTTTCATTTGTGCTTCGTACACCCCTTTTGCACTAAGACGTCCCTGCTTTGAATACATTTCAACATAGCATCTGTCAGTGCCGTGCCGGAAGTTCATGGTTGCTTCGAGCAGTCCGTCTTCATCATATCTTTTCATGATGCCGACGGGTTTCCCATTCCTGAATTCAGCTTCATAGCGAAGCGTGGTATCGGCATAATAGCCTGTCCAGGGCCCCGTACGTTTTCCATTGCTGTCGTATGCGTTCTGAGCAACTGCTGCAGTGGACAGTGCAGCGATCAATATGGCAGTGCGTATTCGAAATATCATCTGAAAAATCTTTTTTTAAAAACGTGGTGTCGGAAAAAATGTTATGTCCAAAGATAATAAAAGGGGCTGCCTCAGAAAAGCAGCCCCTTGATAATTCAGAGTTTGTCAATAGCGTCGGCGTGGACAGACACTATTTAACCTCTTCGAAGTCCACATCGGTTACCTCGCCGTCATCGTCTTTCTTCTCCTGGTTTCCGGCAGGTTCGCCTTCTGGCTGTTGTTGTTCAGCCTGCTGGCTCGCATTGTACATATCCTGTGAAGCGGCCTGCCATGCTGCGTTGAGCTCCTCGGTGGCAGCATCGATTGCGGCAATGTCTTCAGATTTGTGGGCCTCTTTCAGTTTGCCCAGTGCATCTTCGATCACCTGTTTCTTCTCTGCCGGCAGTTTTTCTCCGTACTCTTTCAGCTGTTTTTCTGACTGGAAGATCAGGCTGTCGGCATTGTTCAGTTTTTCGATCTTCTCTTTCGCAGCCTTGTCGGTCTCCTCATTGGCCTTGGCCTCCTGTTTCATCTTTTCAATCTCATCCTCTGTCAGCCCGGAAGAAGCCTCGATCCGGATGCTCTGTTCTTTGCCAGTGCCTTTGTCGCGGGCTGAAACATTCAGGATCCCGTTGGCATCAATATCAAAGGTTACCTCGATCTGCGGCACACCGCGTGGTGAAGGCGGGATTCCGTCAAGGTGGAACCGTCCGATGGTCTTGTTGTCTTTCGCCATGGAGCGTTCTCCCTGCAGCACATGGATCTCTACGGAGGGCTGGTTATCTGCCGCCGTGGTAAAAGTCTGTGCCTTTTTCGTTGGGATCGTTGTATTGGATTCGATCAGCTTCGTGGACACACCGCCCATGGTCTCAATACCCAGTGAAAGCGGGGTTACGTCGAGCAGCAGTACATCCTTCACCTCACCGGTAAGCACACCGCCCTGGATGGCTGCGCCGATGGCTACCACTTCATCAGGGTTTACACCTTTAGAAGGGGCCCTGCCGAAGAACTCCTGCACCACTTTCTGGATGGCAGGAATCCGTGTGGATCCGCCCACGAGGATTACCTCGTTGATATCTGAAGATGAAAGTCCTGCGTCTTTCATTGCCTTTTTACATGGCTCAATGGTCGCCTGGATCAGTTTGTCTGCAAGGCTTTCAAACT
>JAGYMF010000030.1 GCA_018400695.1 Bacteroidales bacterium
AAAGCGTGGCAGCGTTTACTGATTATGCTCGGAGGAGTGATGGTCAATTTTCTGCTGGCGATCGTGATCTATATACTGGTTGCCTTTACCTGGGGTGAACGCTACATCCCCAATGCAAGCCTGCAGTACGGCATGATGGTCGATAGCATGGCCTTGGAGATGGGGTTTCAGAATGGAGATAAAGTACTGAAACTGGATGACGAGCCTGTGGAACGTTGGGAATCCATTCCCGGAGATATCTGGCTGAACGAGGTGAAGGAGGTTACGGTAGAGCGTGACGGCGAGGTTGTTGTATTGGAGGTTAATGACGAAATTCTCCCGAAACTCTCTAAAGGAAACATGTCGCTCATTCCCCGTATTCCCTTTGTGATTGGAGAGGTGATGGTGGATCAGCCGGCCCATGAGGCTGGATTATTGCCAGGGGACAAGATCGTTGGATTGGATGGAAAAGAGATACGGTTCTGGGACCAGTTCAGGCGGGAGATGGAAGATGGAATGAACCGGGCCATCAGGATCGATGTGCAGCGGGATGGTGAGGTGCTGCATTTTGCCATGACGACAAATGACGAGGGATTGATAGGGGTAAGACCCCGTTCGGATGCCGCATTTCTCTATGAAATATACGATGTGGTTGAAGTGAAATATGGCTTGATTGAATCGATTCCTGCAGGAATATCAAAGGGAATTGAAACCTCGGGAAAGTACCTTAAAAGCCTTGAAAAACTCTTCCAGCCAAAGAAATATAAGGCACATGAGTCCCTCGGTGGATTTATTACCATCGGCAGTATCTTTCCGTCGACCTGGGACTGGCAGAGTTTCTGGAACCTTACGGCTTTTCTGTCAATTATGCTGGCCATTATGAACATGTTGCCTATCCCGGCACTTGACGGTGGCCATGTTATGTTCCTGGTGTATGAAATTATAAGTGGAAGAAAACCCGGTGATAAATTTATGGAATATGCGCAGATTGCTGGTATGGTAATTCTCCTGGGGTTGCTTCTATATGCAAATATGAATGATGTAATCGGATTATTCAATAAATAGAGCGCTGGATCATGATTATAGCCGGTTCATTTTCACGGTCCAAATAAATAATTAATTTTGTATTGCAATTAAAAATATCTATTATGGAAGCTTTTGTGTTATTAGGAATGCCGGGTTGGTCCCAGATTCTGCTCGTGGTCATTGCGATCCTGCTGTTGTTTGGTGGAAAGAAAATTCCTGAATTGATGCGTGGTATCGGACAGGGAATGAAAGAGTTTAAGAAGGCCACCGGCGATGATGATAAAGAGCCGGAGCAGGAGGATGATAACAGGAAAATCGAGGACAAGGATAAATGATCTTCATACGATCAATGAGAACCTGTTTCGTATGAAGCAGGTTTTTTTTATACTGAATGTCTGAAAATTACGTTATTAAGTCAGTAAATCATTAAATTGCAAATATGAAAAATTTACTGTTTGCGTTGATTGGATTTTTTCTGCTGACAACGGGTTGTGATTCGACGGTAAAGACCGGAGATGGTAATGGACGTATACTTCCCAATATCACCGGTGGTGCCGGAGAGGTGCTGGTGGTGGTGGACAAGTATATTTGGGATGGTCATTCCGGAGAACTGCTGAAAGATATCCTCCAGGAGGAGTTTCCCGGTTTGCCCCAGAGTGAACCGCTTTTTGATGTCACACAGATTACTGCGTCATCTTTTGATAATATGTTCCGTTTTCATCGGTCCGTTGTGCTGATTACCCTCAATGAAACAGCGGAAGAGGGAGCTGTCAGATACCGTAAGAATGTTTGGGCAAGTCCCCAGATCGTCGTACAGGTGGAAGCCAGGAACAGTACTGAACTTGAAAAGGTACTGAAGAACAATGAGCAGCGGATTCAGAATTTTCTCATCCAGTATGACAGAAGGAGGCTGACTGAAAGTTACAGTGCTTCGAGGGACCAGGAGATTCAGAAGATCATGGCGGAGAATCACCATATCCGGCTGGGTATTCCTCGGGGATACAATATTGACGTTTCTACAGAGAATTATACCTCTGTATCGATCGAAACGCCCGATTTTTCCCAGGTATTGCATGTCTTTGAATATCCCGCAGAAAGTGATAGCGAACTGCAATCGGGCAGACTCCTTGAGAACAGGAATGCCTTTACGAAAAAGCATGTTAAGGGGCCGGATGACAAATCCTTTATGACCACCTCTATGGTGTATCCACCGATTTTTTATGACGTGAAAAGGGATGGTATGAACATCGTTGAAATCAGGGGATTATGGGACCTGGAGGGTGGATATATGGGCGGACCGTTCATCAGCCATTCGGTCTTTGATGAGCAACGGAAAAGAGTTGTAACCGTGGAGGGATATGTCTATTACCCCAATCAAAAGAAACGTACCAAAATCAGGCAACTGGAAGCCATGCTGTATTCGCTTGAGATTATCTGAGGTTCCACACCCAGGTGCACTGAGCAGGGCTCAAATTAACGTTGATAAAACAGGTTGGGCTTCTCAAATTCAAAGAGGGTAGGATAATCCTCATCGAATCGCTTCAGAACCTCCGTCATAATCGTCTCCCGTAAAAACTTGGACCTGTTGGTGATGCTGTATTTCTGGCAATACAGGTCGAGCGCCTCTTTCTCCCTCTGGTTGAAGAGCAATGAGACCTTGCTGCTTCTCAATAGTTTCTGGTCCCTGGTTCCTTTCTTGTCTGACATCGTTCAGTGTTAGGTTTGCTAAAAATACAGATTGTTTTACGCTTAACTGTTATACCCGGTGTTGAAAGAATTAACAAGATTCTAACAAAAGGTTACTGATTGAAATTCTACCCTCACCATAAATGCACCCTGGACACATTTAAAATCCACACAATTATTTGCCGGATCCATTACAAGCTTTATCTGTAATTATGAGTATCACAAATGGTGATAATGTTATAATTTATAAATAAACAGAAGTAAAAAACACCATAAAATAAATGTAAGAAATAGAAAATAAGATAAATAGAAAATTAAAAGCATGTAATACAGTATGTATTTACTGTACTGTATCTAAAAATATTTCATATTTATGAGCGCCTGTTGGTTTTCAATGGCGAAATGCTTTTCCGGGTCATTTACAGCATCATCTGACCATACGAGTGTTGCTGCAGACTTGTACCCAATGTGAATCCCTGATTATACAAGGTGTATACAGGAGAGAGGAGGTCGCATGTGAGTTGTTGACATTCAGGAGATTACGGAATGAAATATTGCATCATCTGTGTTGAATTGGCGGAGGACTGGCTGAAGGGGTGGTATCATGTGACCTGGCTTATTGATATACCTGGCTTATTGATATATTTTAGGAAGCGCGGACAGGGCGACGATTTTATTGCTTATCAGTGAAGATCTTCAGGATCTCTTTTGGACGGATTACTTTTGTTGCTACCGAGAGGACAGCACAGAGCGTGAAAAACAGAATAATGGCTTGTCCCCAGGGAAGAAAGCGGTGCAGCAGGTATCCTCCGGCGGTGGTCAGCAAGCCGAACAGAATCATTTTACCAAAAAACCAGGGTCTGGGTTTTAGCCCGATCACGCGGTGTGTTAACACAACCTGTCCGATGGCATAAAAAGCCTGTGATGAGATGCTGGCAATGGCGGCTCCATAGGCTTTAAATGCAGGAATGAGCAACAGGTTTAACCCGATATTCAGAAAAACAGTGATCCCGGCCAGTATGTTTAGTTGCCTGAGGTTGTTGTTGGCGGTGAGCAGGGTACCATAGATGTAACTGATGGAAATAAAAAGAAATCCTCCCATCAGTATGCTGAAAATGGCAGGGGATTGCATTTCAGCGCTATGGTACATCAAGACGATAATTTCTTCGCTGAAGAACAGTCCCGCCACCGCCACTGAAAGTGCGACACCCAGTAAAAGGGAAGAAGATATGTCTACCAGTCCTTCCGTCTTCTCACCTGTCCTGAGCATCCTGCTGAACATCGGCAAAAGCAGTCCTGCAAACAATACAGCGAATTGTGAAAGCGCATCCAGAACCCTGAATGACTGTGCATAGATTCCGGCCTGCTCTTTGCCGTCGGACAGCAACCTTTCAATCATTACAGAATCGGCCCTGTTGAAAAACGACATCAGCAGGATCAGGATGGCAAAAGGATAGCTTTGACGCAATAGTTTTCTGTATGCAGCGAATGAAAAATTCAGACGGATTTTTCCGGAGTGATACAAGACAATCATCAGTACGGTAACAAGCGTGATGGCATAGGAGAGGGTCTGTGAATAGACGAACCACTCTATTTTGTATGGCTGACTTGTAATGCTTGTCCACAGAAGGATCCCATTCATGAGGATCATCAGCGACCGGTCAAGTACGGATAGCAGGCTGTCGGTGCGAAAAAGCTGGATACCACTGATATTGGATCTCAGGTAGAGGATGAAGGAGGAGAGAAACTGGTTGAGCACGAGAACAGTCAGCAGCTTGAACTGCACGGAGGTGTATCCGATCACTGCCCCGCCGACAAAGACAATAATGGCGTAAAAAATACTCAGTAGGAATTTCAGGGGTACGATGGTGGACAGGTGGGGTACCAGCAGGTGATGATCCCTGGCCACTGCACGGTTGTTGAAATTGGTAATACCAATGTCCAGCAGGATGTTAAGAATGAATGCAAAGTTGAACAGGGAGAAGTAAAATCCGTACATCTCTTCGCCTACACGGTTTTGAACAGCAACTTCAATCCCAAAAAACCAGAAAGGCTTAATAAGGATGTTCAGAAGCAGCAGCAGAAGCAGGTTAGAGAGGAACTTTTTTTTCAAACCGGTCCTTGGTTTTTTATGACTACACCATTGACTGTCAAATATATTTTTTATTTCAACACAAATGTAATAAGTTCGCCCCATAATTTTTTAGGAATTTGATGAATATACAATGAAGATTGCGGTGAATACCCGCCTGTTGATGCCTGATAAGCTGGATGGTATCGGTTGGTTTACATTCGAAACACTCCGACGGATAGTCCGCGACCATCCGGAACATACGTTTTACTTTATATTTGACAGGAAGTATAGTGAGGAGGTGATCTTTTCAGACAATGTCGTTCCCGTGGTCCTTTTTCCGCCGACGCGGCATCCTTTTTTATGGTATGCCTGGTTTGAGTTGGGAATTCCCCGATTACTGAAAAAGATCGGTGCCGACCTCTTCCTGTCCACCGATGGGTTTGTCAGCCTGCATTCACATATTCCTTCTGTCAATGTTATCCACGACATTAATTTTGAACACCGGCCCAAAGATCTTCCCTTCTGGTCCAGGAAGTTTTACAGATACTTCTATCCGCGCTATGCCAGGGCTGCTACCCGGCTCGCAACCGTCTCGGAGTATTCCAGGCGTGACATTGTCAATAATTACAATGTCGATGAAAACAAAATAGACCTCGTATACAATGGTGCCAGTAAAAATTTCTTACCCGTAACAATGGCCAGAGCAGAAGAGGTCCAGGCAAAGTATACCGGAGGAGCACCCTATTTTGTTTTTGTCGGCAGCATTCATCCCCGTAAAAATATCCGAAATCTGCTGAAGGCGTTTGAACTGTTCAGGGAAGAATATAAAAGTCCGTTCAAAATGGTAATCGTCGGTAAGAAATTTTTTCTCACCAAAGCCATGGAGGAGCAGCTGGAAATTATGCAACACAGGGAGGATGTGATTTTTACCGGAAGACTGGACCCCGGAGAGCTGAACGACGTGATGGCCTCTGCCTGGTCTCTGACCTTTGTTCCGTTTTATGAAGGATTTGGAATTCCCCTGGTTGAAGCAATGAACTGCGATATCCCCATCCTGGCATCCAATGTTACCAGCTTGCCTGAAATAGCTGGTGATGCGGCGATCTATGCTGAACCGGAGAGTCCTGGCAGTATCCGGGATGGCATGATAAGAATTGTGAAGGAGCAGGGCTTGCGGGAGGAGCTGATAAAAAAGGGGAGGGTCCGCAGAAAACTATACAGCTGGGACAATACTGCCAGGGAGCTTTGGAAAACAATTGAAACCGTACTCACGGCGCATGCTTGAACCGTATCTAACAGAAGGCATCCTGGAGGCAGGATGTGATGAGGCGGGCAGGGGATGTCTCGCAGGACCAGTATTTGCCGCTGCAGTGATCCTGCCAGAAACTTTACAGATCAGTGGACTGAATGATTCGAAGCAGCTTGGTGAAGCAAAACGGTACCTGCTTCGAACCATCATCGAAAAGAGCGCTCTCGCCTATGCCGTCGCAAGTGCTGATCCGGCGGAGATCGATGAGATGAATATATTGAACGCTTCTATTCTTGCCATGCACCGGGCGCTCGATATGCTCTCGGAAATTCCCGGACAGATCCTGGTGGATGGGAACCGCTTCAGGCCATACCATGATATTCCTCACCATTGTATCATCCGGGGTGATGGGAAATACCTCTCCATCGCTGCAGCATCGGTCCTGGCAAAGACATACCGTGATGATCACATGAAAGCGCTTGATCAATTATGCCCCCAGTATGGTTGGAAGAAAAATAAAGGTTACCCAACCAGGGAACACAGGGAAGCGATCAGGATATACGGGACAACCCCCTACCACCGAAAATCATTCAGATTGAGGGAAGAGCAGCTCAGACTTCCCATGTGAATTTTTGGTCATTTCATATTGTTCAACATGATCCTTCGGAAATCCAAAACTTTTTTCGAAATTTGTTATCTTGCAAAATATTTTTGGAATTGACCACTAATTATTTTCAACTAACCCGGCGAATTTGATAATTAACAGGTTACTGGATGTGAGAGGACGTTTTTCAAATTCAGTAATTTAAATTTTAAAAAATGAAGAAATTATTAACGGTATTATTGGTATTCCTGCTTTCATTCCAGATGAAAGTGCGTGCTGATGAAGGTATGTGGCTGTTGAGCCTGATACAGCAGGTGAACATGGATGAAATGAAGGAAATGGGACTTGAGCTGACGGCAGAACAGATCTATAGCGTGAACAACGCCAGTCTGAAAGATGCGGTAGGGGCTCTTGATTATGGGAGTTGTACAGCGGAATTGATCTCCGGTGAGGGGTTGTTGCTGACAAATCACCATTGTGGTTATGGAGAGATCCAGTACCACAGCAGTGTGGAACATGATTACCTGAAGGATGGTTTTTGGGCCATGAGCAGGGATGAGGAACTGCCCAACGAAGGAAAAACCATCTCTTTCCTGGTGAGGATGGAAGAGGTTACCGACAGGGTGCTGGCCGATGTCACCGACGAAATGGATCTTCAGGAGCGTTCAGCCGCAATTCGTTCTGTTGTTGGGCTTATCAGCAACGAGGCAACAGATGGCACCCACTACGAAGCCCAGGTTCGCCCTATGTTTGAAGGGAACAGATATTTTCTGTTTGTCCTTGAGACATACCGGGATGTCAGGCTTGTAGGCGCTCCCCCCGAATCGATCGGAAAATTCGGAGCTGATACGGATAACTGGATGTGGCCCCGGCACACGGGAGACTTTGCCATCTTCCGTGTTTATACCGGTCCTGATGGTAAGCCTGCCGAATACAGCCCGGACAATATTCCTTTGAAACCAAAGCATTACCTGCCTGTTTCTCTGAACGGATACGATAAGGATGATTTTGCAATGGTAATGGGATTCCCGGGTAGCACCACACGGTATATGACCTCCTGGGAGGTTCAGCGCCTGCTGGATATTGACCACCCTACACGCATAAAGATCAGGGGTATTAAGCAGGACATCATGATGGAAGACATGCAGGCCGATACCAAGGTAAGGATTCAGTATGCTTCCAAATATTCCCGTTCCAGCAACTACTGGAAGTATTCTATTGGGCAGTCCAAAGGGCTGAAAAACCTGGGTGTGGTTGATACGAAAAGAGCACAGGAGGAGGCTTTTCTTGACTGGGTTTCACAGGATCCGGCCCGTGAGAAGGAATTTGGAAATGCACTTGATCTGATCAAAGAGGGTGTTGAAGAGAGTCGCCAGTATGAGGCTGCACGGCAATACATGCTCGAATGTATCTACCTGGGAATGGAATCTGTAAACGCAGGTTTTGGACTGAGAGAGCTGCACCAGGTGCTGAGCCAGGAAGAGGTTGATGAGGAGGCATTGAGTGCCGTTAAGGAAGGGCTGAAAGAACGTTCAGCCGACTTCTATAAAGATTACAATGCTGCTACCGATAAGAAGGTAATGAAGGCCATGCTGGAACTGTTTATTGACAATGTCGATCCGGAATTCCATCCCGCTTTTATTGTCGGAATCACTGATAAGTATAAGGGGAATGTAGACAAATATGTAGACAAGTATTTCGCGAAATCCATCATGGTAGACCAGGAGAGATTCAATGCGTTCATCGAAGATCCCAAGCTTAAAAAACTGGAAAAAGATCCTACCTACCAGGCTGCTACCTCTTTCTTTGAGAAATTTGGTCAGCTTCGTGGTGCAATGAATAGTTACGGTCAGAAGATAAGCGAAGGAAGCAAAAGCTACCTGAAAGGGCTGATTGAAATGAATCCCGATAAGGACTTCTATCCGGATGCCAATTCCACGATGAGGCTTACATATGGAACGGTGGGTGACTATAAAGCCAGGGATGCTGTCTGGTATGCACACTATACAACCCTGAAAGGTGTTATGGAAAAGGAAGACCCCGATAATTATGAATTTGTTGTGTCGCCAAAGCTTAAAGAGCTTTATGAAGCCAAAAACTATGGTCCCTATGCTGCAGAAAGCGGGGAGATGAATGTCTGTTTCACAACAAATAATGATATTACCGGCGGGAATTCAGGTAGTCCGGTGATCAATGGCAAAGGAGAACTGATTGGTCTTGCTTTCGACGGTAACTGGGAGGCCATGAGTGGTGATGTGGCCTTTGAACCCGAACTACAGAAATGTATTAATGTTGATATACGGTACGTTCTTTTCATTGTAGATAAGTTCGCAGGAGCGACACATCTGATCGATGAGATGACGTTGGTCAAATAATATCACATCATTATCTAATTTACACGCACAAAAACAGGTATTTTTGTGCGTGTTTTTTTATCTTTAGAGATGACGCAGGATGTGCTGACGATTTATACTGACGGAGCTGCGAGGGGAAATCCGGGACCTGGAGGATACGGAGCCGTATTGCTCTATAAAGGACACAGGAAAGAGCTGGCTGAAGGGTTCAGGCTCACGACCAATAACCGGATGGAATTGATGGCGGTGATTGCCGGACTGGAGGCGTTGAAAAGAAAAGACCTGAAGGTGGTCGTCTATTCGGATTCGAAATATGTTGTGGATGCAGTGAACAAAGGATGGATATGGAACTGGGAGGCTAAAAGATTTAAGAATAAGAAAAATCCGGACCTTTGGAAAAGATATATCCGGCTCCACCGGGAATATGATGTTGCGTTTCATTGGGTGAAAGGGCATGCTGATATTCCTGAAAATGAGCGTTGCGACGAACTTGCCGTTACTGCCAGTCTGCAGTCAGACCTGAAGGCAGATGCAGGTTATGAGCAGGGAATTGGATCTGTTTGAAAAGTTTTTTATAACTTGATAGACCTTTAAAAGCCTGTGTTGTGGACAATAACATTCTGAATCATACGGGATTGTTGAATTTCAGCTCAATAGACACACTGCTGGCTCAATTCAAATATGTATCGCAGGAGCATGATATCACGTTCAAGGTCTATAAGAAGATCATCACGGTGATGATTGAATCACTCGAAAATGTCTGGAAATATATGGACGTCTACGAAGAATTTGTTGCAGATAAGGAACAATACCTTCCGACCTTCAGTCTGAATATGAATGCTGAATCAATTCGGCTTATCACATCCAACCCTGTACGTAACGAAGACATTGAGGTGCTCAAAAAGAAGATTGAGATAGTGAATAACAAAAACAGGGAGGAGTTGAAGGCGTTATACGTTAAGACAATTACCAATGGAAAGTTCTCGAATAAGGGAGGTGCCGGACTGGGCTTTATTGAGATGGCTAAAACTTCGGGCAATAACCTCGGGTATTCTTTTGAGCCGATCAATGATAAATACTCAATGTATACTTTCATTGTTACCTTTAACCTCTGAAGATAATTATCTGCAAAATCTGCAGTACATTGCAATCGATAACTTTTTGACACTGGTGTAACAGCTGTTGTGAAGGACCATTTTTTGAAAACAGGTGTATGTGGAAGAATTTTTTCAACGTTGCGTTAAGGAACATCAGCAAGAACAGGATCTTTTCCTTTATTAATATCGCCGGACTGGCGATCGGACTGGCCAGTGCCATACTGATCCTGCTGTTTATTGTCAAGGAGATCAGTTTCGATCGTTTTCATGAATACTCCGACAGGATATACCGCGGATATGTGGACGGGAATATCGGGGATCAAATGTTCAGGGGCGCATGGACCAGTTACACAATGGCTCCATCGATCACTGAAGCGATCCCGGAAGTGGAAGATTTCGTGAGGCTTGAGGTTTTTCCGCAACAGTTTGTCTGGAACAACGATGTCCGGCAGATCGAGGACAATGTGATTTTCGCTGACTCCTCATTTTTCAGGATATTTTCCATCAGGCTGCTATACGGCGATGCTGATAATGTACTTAAGAAGCCCAATTCCGTGGTGATCACAAAGGCCAAGGCACTACAGTACTTCGGGGTTGAGAATCCCCTGGGACAAACACTCGAATTTAACAACAAGGATAATTTTTATGAGGTTACCGGTGTGATGGAGGAGTTCCCTGACAATTCCCATTTTTTCTGTGATTTCATGTTGTCTATGTCCAATATTCCTGCCAGTCGAAGCAATAACTGGCTAACCAATTCTATTTACAGTTACCTTCTGCTGTCAGAAGGCGCGGATTACCGGAAGGTTGAACAGGAGATGAACCGGGTCATGATGAAAAATATCCGGCCCCAGCTAAAAGAGATCCTTGATGTGACGCCTGAAGAGTGGATTGAAGGTGGAAATGCATTTGGAATCTATCTTCAGCCGCTTACCAATATTCACCTGAATCCCGATATTGAATATGGGGAGGAGAAGTGTATCCGGCCAGTTAACGACAGAACCTATATCTATATTTTTGCCCTGATCGCTTTCTTTATCCTTGTCATAGCCAGCATCAACTTCATGAATCTTTCCACCGCGCGTTCAGCTATCAGGGCCAGGGAAATCGCCATGCGAAAGGTGGTTGGTTCACAACGAAAAGTGCTTGTTACCCAGTTTCTTCTGGAATCTGTTCTGCTGAGTTTCCTGGCACTTGTATTTGCGTTGCTGCTCGTTGAACTGGCCATGCCGTTTTTTAACAGGACAATGGGCATCGACCTCAGCTTCAGCACCATCGGAAGGGGAACCGTCCTCGCCGGTGTGTTGCTGCTTGCCCTGCTGTTGGGATTGCTGAGTGGAATCTATCCTGCATTCTACCTTTCAAAGGATGAGCCGCTGACCGGGTTAAAGGGCGGTAATTTAAGGGGAAAGGGTTCTGTAATGTTCAGGAGTGTGATGGTAACACTGCAGTTTACCATCTCTGTTGCCATCATTGTTGGAACGCTGGTGGTGTCAAAACAGGTCAGCTACCTTGTCAATATGGATCCCGGTTTCCAGGATGAAAATATTATTGTAGTGGATAGGGTGTACCCGTTAAATAAAAAGATCGGGGTGTTTTGCGAAGAGGCTGAAAAGATACCAGGGGTAGTAAAGGTCAGCAATTCCAGCACATACCTCGGATTCAGCAACATGTCAAGCACCTTTCAGGTCAAAGGCGCCAACAGGTCAGCCAATTATATGTTTGATCTGAACCTGGTCGACCCCGATTTTTTTGAGACGTATGGCCTTTCGGTCTGGAACAATACCGGCCGGTTTTTCAGCTGGTCGGACCCCGGTGATACCATGGCTGTTGTACTCAACGAGACTGCAGTAAGGGAATATGGTTTCAGGGATCCGCTGAATATTGTGATTCAGAGCCCGAACAGTGAGGGGGAAACTTCTGAATATAAAGTTATCGGAATAGTGAAAGATTTTCATCACAGCTCCCTGCGCAAGCCTATTACCCCCTATATGTTTGCTTATAAAACGCCATCATACCAGCAGTCGGGCTTTATCAATATCAGGTTTGAAAAGCAGAGCAGGTATCAGGCGTCAACAATCAGGAAGCTGCGGGATTTGTGGGATGAGATGACGGTAAATGAGCCGTTCCAGTATTTCTTCCTGGATGAGGAGCTGAACAAATATTACAGGGAAGAGGAACGGACCGGCAGGATCTCGCTGGTGTTTTCTATCCTGGCCATTTTTATTGCCTGTCTTGGATTGCTGGGACTCACCATTTTCAATACGGAAAGAAGGTTAAGGGAGATTGCCATCAGGAAAGCAATGGGAGCCAGCCTTTCCGACCTGCTGCTGATTATTTCCAGGGAGATACTGGTGCTGCTGGGAATCTCCATCCTCCTGGCATGGATCATTGCCTACTTCTTTATGAAGAACTGGCTGCAGGTGTTTCCGTATAATGTTGGGTTTACCCCGGGAATCTATATTATTGCAGCATCGGTGGCAGTAGTCATCACAATGATCACGGTGAATGCCATCACGATGAAAGCTGCTCGCAGCAATCCTGTGGATGCACTCTATCATGAATAGCCCTGTCTGCGTTTACTGATCTTTGCTTCAAGATTTTCAAGATCTTCCGGTGTATCTACCCCGATGCTCCTGTATTGCGTTTGATGTACACGGATCAGGAAGTCATTTTCCAGCCACCTCAGCTGCTCCAACGATTCAGTTTTCTCCAGTGTGGAAGGCGGAAGGTCGCAGATCTTCTTCAACACCCTGGTCCGGAAAGCATATATGCCGATATGTTTTAAATACCCGCCGGCAAAGGCATTTTCGCCGGTACGGTGATGTGGTACCGGTGAACGGGAGAAATAGAGTGCTTTTTGGCCACCGGAGACAACAACTTTCACGATGTTGGGATCCGCAGGATCTTCATCTGTTTCAAGTTTTCTCACCAGGGTAGCAATTTCTGTATCTCCCTGGTCAAAACAGTGCAACAGTTCCCGGAGCTGCTCCTTCCGGATCAGCGGTTCATCGCCCTGGATATTCACAACAATTTCATGCGTTATTCCCTGCTGCTCAAGGTGTGCTGAAGCTTCACGGCAACGGTCCGTTCCGGTAGTATGCGACGATGAGGTCATCACAGCATTCCCCCCGAAACTTTTAACCGCCTGTTGAATCCGCGGATCGTCAGTGGCTACTGTGAGATGGTCAAATACTCCGTTGCAGGCTTCGTATACCCACTGTATCATTGGACGTCCGTCCAGGAGTGCCAGTGGTTTGCCCGGAAACCTGCTGGAAGCATACCTGGCCGGTATAATACCGATCGCTTTCAGTTTGTTGTCCATGATGAGCTTTTGCGATGAAAAACAAATGTACATTTTTTACCCGACCACCCGAACAAGTTTCCGGATCTTCTGGAATATCTGTTTATAATTAGAACTATTATTGTAATTTTGTCATACTTTACAGGTTATTTTGTCAGTACACATATGGATTTACAACAGATAAAACAACGTTTTGGGATTATAGGAACGGATGCTGTGTTAAACAGGGCGATCGATATCGCCAGGCAGGTTGCCCCAACAGATCTCTCGGTGTTTATAACGGGTGAAAGCGGTACAGGAAAAGAGGTTTTTCCCCAGATCATTCATCATTCGGGGGCCAGAAAGCATGGCGAATATATCGCAGTGAACTGCGGAGCGATTCCTGACGGAACCATCGATTCGGAGTTGTTTGGACACGAAAAGGGATCCTTTACAGGTGCACACGATGCGAGGAAGGGATATTTTGAAGAGGCAGATGGCGGAACCATTTTTCTGGATGAGGTGGCTGAACTCCCGCTTTCAACGCAGGTGCGTCTGTTGCGGGTGCTGGAAACGGGTGAGTTTATACGGGTCGGTTCATCGAAGGTGCTTAAGAGCGATGTGCGGATCATTGCTGCCACCAACATCGACATCCCCCAGGCCATCAGGAGCGGTAAATTTCGTGAAGACCTCTACTACAGGCTGAATACGGTCCCGATTAACGTTCCTCCGTTAAGAGACCGCGGCAATGATATTCTGCTGATCTTCCGGAAATTTGCATCGGATTTTGCTGAAAACTACCGGATGCCGCAGATCATTTTAACTGAAGATGCCAAGCAGGTTATGCTTAAGTATGAGTGGCCCGGGAATGTCAGGCAGCTAAAAAATATAACGGAACAGCTGTCAATTATTGAGCAGGAGAGAGAGATTACTTCGGCTACATTGTTGCGGTACCTGCCGGAATACAGCGATACCCGACTGCCGGCACTTATTACTAAAGAGGGGCTTCGCGAGGATGCCTTCAATTCTGAAAGGGAGATCTTGTACAAGGTCCTTTTTGATATGAAGAAGGATATGAATGACCTGAAAAAACTGGTCGGTGAGATCATGACCAAAGGGGACCTGGAGCCGTCTGTGCATCATGAGAATGCACAGATTATCAAGAACCTTTACGGGAGTGGTGAAGAGGGATTGCCCGGTCGGGGCGAGATGTCGCCGCCGGTTCGCCATGGGGATGATGATAATATCCAGGATACGGAGGAGGTAATGGAGGAGTCGTTGTCGCTGGCTGACAAAGAGATTGAGCTGATCAGGAAGGCGCTTGACAAGCACCGGGGAAAAAGGAAATATGCAGCACTGGAGCTGGGAATTTCCGAACGCACACTGTACAGGAAGATCAAGGAGTATCATATTGAATAGATTGTATGAAGGTGATGATGAAGAGGATTATGAAGGTTGGCCGCTGGGGGATTTTTTTTGCAGTGCTGCTGCTGGCCGGTTGCAAGACCATGAAAATCAATTATTCATTCAGCGGTGTGAATATCAGTCCGGATATCAAGACTGTTACGGTTGAGTATTTCCCCAACAGGGCGCCTGTGGTACAGGCACAGCTGAGTCAGCTCTTTACCGATGCGTTGATCGATAAGATACAGTCCAATACCAGCCTTGAACTGGTCCCTGCCGGTGGGGATGTCGCTTTTTCCGGAGAGATCAGGAACTATGAGACCAGGCCAACTGCCATTACGGGGGCGGAGACGGCCGCAAGGAACAGGCTCACGATCGGTATCAGGGTGGTGTACACCAATAACATGGATCCCGATGCCGGATTCGAGTCCACCGTCTCCAGGTACGAGGACTATGATTCAAGTCAGAACCTGGCCGATGTGGAGGACGAACTGATTGAACTGATCATTGAAGAGATTCTCGAAGACATCTTCAACAAGGCTTTTGTTAACTGGTAAATCATTTCTCTGACATGAACAACGACAGCGTGGTTGAATTATTCAAAACAAACGATTTTACAGATCTTCACCTGGAAGAGATCAATCGCATAATCAGTGCCTATCCATGGTTTGGTATGGCACGGTTTTTACGGCTGAAGGCTTTGTATCAGCTGGGGATCGAACCGGAACCGGGTGAAACCGGTACAGCAGTGTTGTTTAGCAGCGACCGTAGTTGTCTGTACCGGTGGATACGCAGTGAAACCGGCAATGAAACCGGACTTTCCGGTCTCCCGGGTTCTGAACTGGAGTTTCTGGATAACGAAGCAGACCTTCTTCAGCTGGATGAGCAGGAAGGTGAGGGTGCAGATGATGAAGATGCCGATGAAAGAGGCATAGCGGAAAAAGAGGAGTCGGATATGGAGGAGCCTGAGATCGAAGAACCGGAGACCATCCCTGTGATTGACCCTATAGAGGATGAGGAGATGGAGATTGAGGAGACTGGATCTGCACCAGAAAGCGACCTTCCGGAGGAGTATGAGAACAGGAAGCATGAACCTTTGCCTGCAGACGAACTGTCGGATGATGAGGAAGCAGTGGCTGCATCCGTGAGTGAGCTGCCGGATAATGAGGAGCCGGAGTCTGTACCGGCAGCTGGTATGGACGATTCAGAACAGGAAGATGGATTGCCGGAAGAAAGAGAGCCTGACAGGGAGGTTTCCGGGAACCGCTCCGTTAAACTTATTGAAGAATTCCTGAACAGTGAACCGGGGGTGATCAAGGCTGACAAGGAGACGTCACTGGAAGGGGATGTTTCAGTGCATTCTGTGAAGGAAGATGACAGCTTTATAACAGATACACTGGCAAAGATTTATGTCAAACAGGGACTGCACGCAAAGGCGATCTACGCCTATGAGCGATTAAGTTTGAAATATCCGGAAAAAAGTGCTTACTTTGCAGCGCAAATTGAAAAAATTAAGAGCATTACAAACATATAATTACAAGAAAAAATGTTTATAGTATTTACAGTTTTGATCATCATCGTTTGCGTTCTCACCACGCTGATTGTATTGGTGCAGAATTCAAAAGGAGGGGGGCTGGCAGCCAACTTCAGCTCATCCAACCAGATCATGGGTGTTCGCAGGACCACCGATTTCCTTGAGAAGGCAACATGGACACTTGGAACGGCCCTTATCGTGCTTAGCCTGCTTGCGGGTATCACCATACCTTCGGCCGAAGGAAACCAGGACCCCAGAATGCAGGGACAGTTTGATGAGTCGGTCCTGAATAATCCTGCTTCACAGCAGCCCATCACATTGCCGGAGTCATTTGGTGACGAAA
>JAGYMF010000031.1 GCA_018400695.1 Bacteroidales bacterium
AAACATCCGTTGAATCATCATAAGAAATGACTTCAGGAATAATCTTTGCCACATCCTGGGCAATAAAACCATATTGTCCTTTCCTTTCCGCTTCAAGCCTGTCAATCATTTCAGTTGTTAGCGGCAAAGAGTCCTGGTAGACGTATTCCTTTTTCAGGTCATATTGGATTCCATGTAATTGCAGGACCAGGTTCAGGGCATTGGGGATCTCCTTTATATTCTCTTTTTGCCTGGAATCTGATAACTCATGAAGGTTATAGGTGTAAATATCTCTAAAACCTTTGTTAGACCTGCCAAGCCTGCAATAATTGTTAACTGCAGGGTACATCTCAAGATCATAATTATCACTACCATCAATGTACATACCATAGTAGTAAGTGGAAAAATAGATCCAGCCATAAGTTCTCAATGCATTTTCATAAGGTCCATGACCAACTACCAGGTCATAGGATGAAGAAGGATTGGATCCGCCGATCACAACATTTCCGGAAGAATTCATCTTGATCTGAGAAAAAAGGGAAGAAATGCTGAATACAAAAACAGTGAAGATGAGAACAATCTGTCTTGTCATTTGGAGGTGCGCTTAAAGTGTTAAAAAGTCAAACTTAAGCATTGTAAAATCAATGCCTGCGAATCAGAGGGTACCAGACAGTGTGTGTTATTCCGTAAAAGTATAACCAAACATCACAAACAGGTTTTTTCCATGGTTTTTTTTGATGCTGAACGAATTCAGATATTCAAATTTATGGTCTAAGAGAAGTTATGTCAAGTAAAACCGGATTTTTCTGCATATATTTCTTAGCATATTGATACCGGTTCTGTTCATCCTGTCTCTAACGGCCGTGATTGTGTGGTACATTTAAGGCAGGTGCAGTCCTGGAAATCGTCACTAATAAGGATTCATAAACTGGGAGATCATTCACCTTCAGGCTCAAACCGGTTGTTCTGTTTTGGAAAGATTGCAAACAGCCCGGAAGCATTCCCGGTCTGCTGTGATATTTTTTCCTGAAAGAAAAATTTCTGTTGACTGTTTCCCTGAGCAGGTGATCTCCACTTCATCCCCGGGCCGGGCCTCGCTGATAAAATTGATCCCGAATCCGGAGATAAAATGACCGGTCAGCAGATCCGTTCCCAGCGCATCGCTGCACCATTCGATGAACCTGACGTTGTTGACGTGCCCGACCACATCGAGGTCAGAATATTTCACCTGCCGGCGCTCACAAAACGCCATCCCGTCCGGCAGCCGGATTTTCCCGGGGATCTCACCAAAAACAGCATCCGTCCGCGGTTCAAATACCAGGTAATCAGAAGGTATCCGCAAAGGCCGGCGCGTCAGGGTGTTCACCATCAGCCAGCATGTGGTGGCCTCTGCCACTTCCCTCCCGGCACGGTCAAATATCCTGAAATCCCGCATTGCAAAAATCTTCTCCAATCCGCGGGGCCACGTTTCCACTGTCAGCTCCTCGTCCCAGTCCGGCCGCTCCGTCACCCTGATCTTCATCCTTGAAAGGATCCAGGCAGTGTCATTCGCCGCCAGGTCGTCATACCCCAGCCCCAGCTTCCCAGCATGCACATAGGCCGTCTCCTGCAAATAATTGGCAATGGCTGTCAGCCGCGCTTTTCCGCCGGGATCTATATCATACGAAGAGACGGTAAATGCTTTGAATAGTGTCGCCAGCTTCTCTATCTGTTCCATAGCCGCCATGCTTCTTCTGCCTGGTAGACAAGCATATCATACCCATTTACCGTACGGGCTCCCTGCTCCTCCCCTTTTTTCATGAACATGGTAACTTCGGGATTGTATACCAGGTCGAAAAGCAGGTGTCCGCCTGAAAGCGCTTCATAGGGGATCGGTGGACAGGAAGCTGTATCAGGATGCATCCCCAGCGGGGTGGTATTAACAATCAACCTGGTCTTGCTGATCAGCCCGTCGTCAATCTGATGGTACGCAATGGCACGGTCCTTTCCGGATGAGGAGACCCGCACAACCTGTATGCCCATCTCCTTCAGCACATAAACAACTGCCCTTGACGCGCCACCTGTACCAAGCACCAGTGCCTGGGCAGGAACACCTTCCAGGTGCTCTTCAAGCGATTTTCTGAATCCGACAACATCCGTATTGAATCCCACCTTCACCATCCGTCCGGTCTTTGTGCAGAGACAGATCGTGTTCACAGCCCCGACCTCCCTGGCTTCATCATTGAGAATATCCAGGTATGGTATTACGCTCTCCTTATATGGAATGGTGACGTTTAGTCCACTGAGCTCCGGATCGTTCTTGTATAACGGCTCAAATAATGAAATATCCTCGAGGGGATAGTTGTCGTAGCTGACATCCCCGATCTTCTCCCTGTTAAATTTCTCCGTAAAATACTTTTTGGAAAACGAATGCCCCAACGGATACCCGATCAGTCCGAATTTTCTCATCATCTTTTTATTGGAATCTGCCACAAATAAGCGATCTTTCCGCTAAGAACCAAAAATTAATCCACCTCTTTTCTCTTCATCACAACCTCGAAAAGCAGGATCAGACCGATCCCAAGCAACATCATGAGCAGTGCCGGCAGCAGCCGGTCATCCGCATCGGTAAATGCCGGCAGTACATTCTTCTCCACCAGCGGCTTCTCCATTCCATCCACTACGATGATCTGAACGGTCTCTTTCCATGGCCATATCTTGTTCAGGGAGCCGATCATAAATCCCGCCAGGACCGCAACTGTCCCATCGTGGTACTTCCTGAACAACCATGACAACAGCCTCGAAAGACTCAGCAGGCCGATCACGGCACCGGTACCCAGAAGAAGCAGGGCCACTATATCCACTTCATTCACAGCGTTCAGCGCAAAAGCATATTTCCCCAGCAGGAGCAAAATAAAGCTTCCTGAGATTCCCGGGAGAATCATGGCACAGCTGGCGAGAATGCCTGAAAGGATGATGAACCAGGCTGCCTCCGTGGTCTCTGCCGGTGTCACACTGGTGATATAGAAAGCGATAGCAACCCCAGAGATGATGGCAACAACCTTTTCATAATTCCATTTTTTTACACGCCTGGCGACAACCACCGACGAAACCAGAATCAGACCGAAAAAGAATGACCAGATCAGCACGGGTTGTGTTTCAAGCAGGTGCTCCAGTATCCGCGCCAGAGAAACCACCGCGATAAAAATACCGGCAAAAACGGAGAGCAGGAAATTTCCATTGATATGCTTCCAGAATGAACGCCACTTTCCAGTAAAAAACAATTTTATTGCTTCCAGGTCAATGGATTTGATCGAATGGATCAACTCCTCATATATCCCGGTGATGAACGCGATGGTACCGCCGGAAACACCCGGCACAACATCTGCCGCCCCCATGCCTGTCCCCTTCAAAAGGATAAGCAGGTAATGCTTAAGGTCTCTTTTCATAAAGTGTTTAAAAGATTTTTGTTACTGCCGCCTGTCCTGGTATTCATCGGGCAGGTAATCGAAAAAGGTGTCTCCCCGCATCCCGCAGCGGAGCGCCTCCATGGCCACCACTTCGTTGGGGGCGATGTTGCCAAGGTTGACATTGGCGCCCACCAGCTGAATGAACATCACCTGCTGCGCCTTCAGCGGGGCCTCCCAGATAACATCATTGACCGAGACCTCTTTCATGATATCGTCGATCAGGCTGCGGTTGGCCGACCCGTCGGCATCATAGATACCGATGGTACCGGACTCCCTCGCTTCGGCAATCACCTTCCATGCACCGGCAGCAAGTTCTGTTTTCATATGCCTGACCCACTCCTCATTGGCAAGATGAACGCCTTTGATCTTTGTCCCTACCTCTGACAATACCTTCTTCCTGGCAGCAAATTTCCTGATCATCTCCAGCTTGTCCTCCGGCTCGATCTTCATGGATCCGTCTGACACCTCCACCGTATCGATGTTATACTCATCTGTAAACCGCATATAATCATCCAGCTGATTCCTCACCGCAAACATTTCAAACAGCGTTCCTCCGAAATAGGGTTCCAACCCCGCTTCGCGATAGATCCTGATCTTTTCATGCAGGTTTTTTGTGATCAGCGCGGTGCCGAAGCCAAATTTTACCAGGTCGGTGAAATCCGCACTCGATTCGCAAAAGTGTTCAGCCTCTTTCAGGCTCAACCCCTTGTCCATCATCATGGTGAGTCCTGATTCCCTGGGTGGGGAGGTTCGTTCCGGGATAAATGGTATGTCAAAGTTCATTTGGTTGAATTATTTTTTGTATTTACTGATCAATTTCTTCGTTACAGCATCCAGTACCTGGTCCTCCATGTTCATCAGGAATTCCACAACAACCTTCGGATCCTTTTTCATCGCTTTTTCAAGCAGCTTCAGACCCTCTGCCTTTTGTCCCAGCCGGAAATGACATTCAGCCATCCTGGTCATAAGCGTTTCGTCATCCGGAAAGACCACCAATGCACCATTGAGCACCACGAGGGCTTCAGAAACATTGTTCATTTCAATCAGCAGGGCTGCCAGTGCATTCCAGCCCTCCTTGTCCGTTTTATCGATTTTTACGGTCTGGGCAAAACACTTGAGGGCCTCCTCTTTCCTGCCTGACTCCTCATACACATAGGCCAGGTTGATCCAGTAGTCCGTATTCTGGTTATCAAATTCCAGCGCCTTCAGCAGGTAGATGGCCGATTCATCATAGTTGTTCAGCTGGTATTGCACCATCCCGGCACCAAACCATCCTTCGCTCTCCGTGTTGTCGATCTCAATGATCTTCTTATACACTTTCAACGCCTTTTTGAGCTGACCTGATTGTTCATAGGCATCGCCCAGGAAAACCAGTGCCTGGGTGTTTTCTGGCTCAATATCAAGAAATTCCGAGATCGCCTCGATGGCCAGCTGGTATTTTCCCATGGAAGCGTAGGTGTTGGCCTTGTTAAAATAGGCAGAAGCGTAATCGGGATTCAGCGCAAGGGAATAGTCGTATGCCTCGATGGCCTTTAAAGGCTGCTCCAGTTTGAAATAGGCCACGCCCAGGTTGTACCATACATTTTCAGAAAACGGATCATGGTCAAGGTACTCCTGATAGTATTCAATGCTCCGGTTATATTTATCGATCCGCTCATGGAAATAGCCCAGGTCGTAAATCACGGAGAGGTATTCAGGACTGATCTCGTGGGCCTTTTTAAGGTATTTGATCGCATGGCTGTACTGACGGGCATTCTCGAATGCGATGGCGATGTTCAGCAATGCTTCAAACGGATCTTCGGCAGAGATGGAAAGTCCGAGGTCAAAACTCTTTTCGGCATCCGATATCCTGCCTGTCACACACTGTGCCGTTCCCTTCAGGTAGTAAAATTCAGCATTGGAATGCTCCCAGGTGGGAATATATTCCAGCATCTCCAGGGCCTGCTTACCCATTCCCTGTTCCAGGTATACATGCACCACCTTGTACTTGATCTCTACAGATGCAGGGTGCTGTGCTGATCCCAGGCGGGCAGCCTCAGCAGCGTTGTCATATTGAAATTCGTCGAGATAGTAATCAATGATCTGCTCAAATTCTTCCACATCAAAGAATGCCGCGCTTTTGCTGCTCCGCATCCTCTCGTATTTCTGCAGCAGTATCAGAAATTCCTCGTTCTCAAACACCGGCTCATTTTTCTCACTCATCAATCGGCACCATTAGATTTGCAAAGATAAAACAATGCTTTTAATAAACGGCAGATCCATCAATTTTACCACCGTTATAACAAATGTAGCCTATGATGGCAGAGCTGCAAACAGCCGCTCTATGATTTTTTCACAAAGTAATGAACATCGGGGGTGTGAATAATCACCTGCCGGTGTTGAGCATAAAGCCCACACGCAGTTCCAGCCGGTTATAGATATCTTTGTATGAATGTTCGGATGCCTGGTATTCATAATGCTCCGTGTAGTTGATCTGCATATACCGGTACAACAGGCTCACATCCCATGCAAAATTTTCCCGGCTGCCGATCTTCAGCCCCATACCCACTGCACCGGTAACCCCACCCCGATAGGTAAAGGTTGACCCATAATACTCAGACTCAGACCTGGTGGGCAATGCATATCCTCCGCGGGCCATTACCACAGGCACAACATCGCCATCCCGGAGTGCATACTGGAAATCGATCATCACGGGAACATGGTTGATATTCAGGAACTCTATGCCGGCAATCATTCCTGAGTATATGCCGCCGGGGGTCCTGTATCCGAATGATGTCTGCATGCTGAACGGCGCAATATACTCACTGCTTTGCGAACCGGCCAGGAAACCGATGGTGGTCATGTTTACCCATCCATCGCTAATACGCATGTGCATTGGCATCTCCTGCCCTTCCGTTTTTTCAATCTCCTTTACCTCGGTCATGGCATATACCCACGTGTTCCCCGCACGGTCGTTGATGGTAACAGCACCATCGGGTACTGCTTTAACAATGGTTCCCTGAATAATAGAACCGTTTTTCAGAATAACCCTGTCAGTGTGCTGTGCAACCAGGATGACAGACGAAAGGAGTCCCACCAGGACCGAAAGAAATATTTTTTTCAACATGATCATATATTTAAGTGGTTTCCTTCAGGATGAAAAAAGAGGGCTTCGGGTTGCGTCTGCACGCAACCCAAAAGAGGCATGCTGCATCCTAAGGGTAAAAATACAATCATGAACCGAAACATATTTCAAGCCGGACTGTTGTTGGTGACCCTTCTAACGATCGCAGGATGCGAAGACAAAAAACTGCATACCTATACCGCCAATGTGCCTGTCTACATGACCTTTGATGAGCTCAGGAAGGGCGTGGAGGCGACAACACCGGTGGAGATCAGTAAACCGGGCAAGATCTATTTCAAGGATAACTATATTTTTATCAATGAGTTTATGGAGGGAGTGCATGTGATCGACATATCAGACCCGTCTGCACCTGAACCTCTATCGTACCTGCCTGTTCCGGGAAATGTGGATATGGCCATCAAGGACAATATTCTCTACCTTGACAGCTATACCGATCTTGTGCTGATCGATATCACAGATCCGGCAGCACCCACAGAACACAGCAGGATGGAAGATATCCTGGAGTATACCCTTCCTCCCTGGGATGAAGCATATCCCATAGCCCAGGTTGACGAGGAAGAGGGGGTTGTAACAGGCTGGGAAGTGAAAGAACATACGGAAGAGATTCAATACCATCCCTATCCGTGGCCCATATTTTATGAATACAGCATGGATGCCTCGCTCAGCAGCAGCAGCAAAATGATGGCAGGAGGCGGAGGCGGAGCGGCAGCCTCCACGTATGGCGTTGGCGGATCGATGGCCAGGTTCCTGACCTATGACAAGTACCTGTATATGTTGCAGTCTGATTACATGTTAAAAGTTGTGGATATCAGCGATACCGCAACACCGGAGGTAACATATGACAAATATGTGGGGTGGGGACTGGAAACCATGTTCATCTACGACGGCTACATGTACCTGGGTGCCACCGACGGAATGTATATTCTTAGCCTGCAGGATCCTGACACTCCTTTTAAAACAGCGATTTACAGGCATATCACAAGCTGCGACCCGGTGGTGGTGAGCGGCAACCTGGCCTATGTGACCCTTCGCTCCGGTAACCGCTGCGGCGGGACTGCCGATCTGCTGGAGGTGATTGATGTGTCTGACAAGTACTCCCCTGAACTGATTGCATCCTATGGAATGGACGAACCCTATGGTCTGGGAATCTCAGGCAGCACACTGTTTATCTGTCAGGGCGACAACGGGCTGGTGGTATACAATGCTTCCAATCCCTACACAATCAAAAATAACAAGCTGGCCGAATTTAACAACATCCAGGCTACGGATGTGATTCCGGTGAACGATATCCTTTTCGCGATCGGCGACAGCGGCTTTTACCTGTACGATTATTCGGATGTAAATGAGATCAGTCTTTTAGGGAGCATTGAAGTGGAACCGGAGGAGTAAAAGTTACAGAATGGGAAAAAATTATAGGTCTATTTCTGATTTTATCATATTTTCGATCAGATCCAACATCTCCTCTACAGGCTGAAAAAGAGGCAAAACAGACTCATGGTCGTAATCAAAGATATTATCATAATCACCTTTTTGTCGCCAATCAAATAATTCTGACAGCAACTGACCGTATTTTTTATCAAACTTACCTGTTTTGACAAAGTGTAAACTGAACTGGCTTTTTACAGATGAATGCTTTTTTGCAGGAATGTCTGCGCTATAGAGAAGAGCATTCACCGAGTAAAAAAGTGCGTAATATAACCTGTTTACGGCAGAATTCCAGAACCTATTATCAGCAAGCACCCTGGCTGCATCAAAGGTTTTTCTGGCTGATTCCAACCGATATTTAATATATTCCCGTTTCTCCTCTGTCTTCATATTCGCAGTCCTTCTGCGGTTACATTTCGGAAAAATGGAGTGATCTTTTGAATGTTCTGCCAATTATGTTTTGAATAAACAAATACAGAAAATGACTCACCGGTTTCGAGTTCAAGATCATATAGTTTGTGCCTGAATTTCCTTTCCGTTTCAATATCCGCATCGAGATTCGTCAAAACTATAATATCCCAATCAGAATCTGACCTTTCGTCACCTCTCGCCCTTGATCCATAAAGAATTACTTCTGATGAGGGTTCAATCTCCAATACACTCTTCTTGATTAAGCTGCTGATATATTTTGTCTTATCCTTCATCATTCCAAAGATAGATAATTGATTTTTATTCTCCTATAGTTACCAACCAGCAGTTTGATCACCTTCAAATCATCTTGTATTACTTACCTGATTACCCTGAAACAAAACTCCATTTCCAACCTGCGTTCAGACAATAATCTCCATATTTTTTATACTTTTGTGGCTGAAAATTAAGCACCATGTTTGAAAGTTTATCAGATAGATTAGAGCAATCCTTCAAGTTGTTGAAGGGTCAGGGCAGAATTACGGAGGTCAATGTTGCAGAGACGCTCAAGGATGTGCGCAGGGCCTTGCTTGATGCTGACGTGAACTTCAAGATTGCCAAGCAGTTCACAGACGAGGTCAAGGAGGAGGCGCTGGGACAGAAGATCCTTTCGGCAGTGAAGCCCAACCAGATGATGGTGAAGATTGTGCACGACAGGCTGGCGGATCTGATGGGATCGGAAAGTGCTGAACTGGACACCAAGGGCAGTCCGAACGTCATACTGATCGCCGGGTTGCAGGGTTCGGGTAAGACAACCTTCTCGGCCAAGCTTGCCAGCTACCTGAAATCGAAGAAGGGACGGAATCCGCTGCTGGTAGCGGGTGACGTATACCGGCCGGCCGCCATTGAGCAGCTGAAGGTGCTTGGAGAGCAGACAGGAACTGAGGTTTATACAGAAGATGGCAGCAAGGACCCGGTGAAAATTGCCAAAGCGGCGATAAAATCGGCGAGGAATTCGGGAAAAAATACCGTGATCATTGATACTGCGGGACGGCTGGCGGTGGATGAGGAGATGATGAAGGAGATCAAGGCCATCAAGGATGCTGTGAATCCGCATGAGATCCTTTTCGTGGTGGATGCCATGACTGGTCAGGATGCTGTGAACACGGCAAAAGAATTCAACGACAGGCTTGACTTTCATGGAGTGGTGCTTACCAAGCTCGACGGGGATACCCGTGGAGGAGCAGCGCTTTCGATCAAGTCGGTGGTTAACAAGCCCATCAAGTTTGTCGGGACAGGCGAGAAGATGGATGCACTGGATGTTTTCTATCCGAAACGGATGGCTGACCGGATCCTGGGGATGGGTGACATTGTTTCGTTGGTTGAGAAGGCGCAGGAGCAGTACGATGTGGATGAGGCCCGAAAACTGCAGAAGAAACTGGCAAAAAATACGTTCGACTTCACGGATTTTATGACGCAGATCCAGCAGATCAAGAAGATGGGGAATGTGAAGGACCTGATGTCGATGGTCCCCGGCATGGGCAAAGCGATCAAGAACATGGATATCGACGACGATGCCTTTAAGGGTATCGAGGCGATCATCAACTCCATGACGCCCGAGGAGCGCACAGATCCGAAGCTGCTGAACGGCAGCCGCCGTGCACGCATTGCCAATGGCAGCGGCACCAGTGTGGCTGAGATCAACAGGCTGGTGAAGCAGTTCGCGGAAACCAGGAAGATGATGCGCATGATGAGCTCCGGCCAGGGAAAGGCCATGAGCCGCGCAATGTCGGGCATGCCCAAAAGATAATTAATTCAATCTGACATATGCAAATAATTGACGGTAAGGCGACAGCGAAAGCGATCAAAGCGGAGATCGCACAGGAAGTAACCCAGATGGTTCAACAAGGCTTCAGGCGTCCGCACCTTGCGGCGGTGCTGGTTGGACATGACGGAGGAAGTGAAACTTATGTTGCCTACAAGATCAAGGATTGCGAAGAGGTCGGATTTACCTCCAGCCTGGTGCGGTACGAGGATAACGTAACTGAGGAGGCGTTGCTGAAAAAGATCAGCGAGCTGAATGCCGATAATGGGCTTGACGGGTTTATTGTTCAGCTGCCGCTGCCGGACCATATCTCTGAACAGAAGATTATCGAGGCGATCGACCCATCCAAGGATGTGGACGGGTTTCACCCGGTAAATGTCGGTAAAACGGTGATTGGCCTGCCTTCATTTGTGAGCGCCACACCCTATGGCATCGTCGAGCTGATCAAAAGATACAACATCGAAACATCCGGCAAGAATTGTGTGATTGTCGGTCGGAGCAACATCGTGGGAAGGCCACTCAGCATCCTGATGTCGCAGAAAGCGATCAATGCTACGGTAACGGTGGCACACAGCCGCACAAAGAACCTGAAAGAGGTGTGCCGCAATGCCGATATCCTCATCCCTGCCCTTGGGTCACCCGAATTTATCAACGAAGATATGGTGAAAGAGGGCGCTGTGGTGATCGATGTGGGAACAACACGTGTGAAATCGGACGAGACCAAAAGCGGGTTCAGGCTGAAGGGTGATGTCAACTATGAAAAGGTGGCCCCCAAATGTTCCTTCATCACCCCGGTGCCGGGCGGCGTGGGACCGATGACCAGGGTATCGCTGCTGCTGAATACACTCAAAGCTGCCAGGCTCAGTCAGAAATAGTTTACATGCGCTCCGGGACTTCGATCCCCAGGAGCCCCATTCCCCTCTCAATCACGCTGCTGACAATCGCAGAAAGATGGATCCGGAACAGCCGTGTATCTGCATCTTCCACATTTAAAATGCTGTGATCGTGGTAGAACTGGTTGAACGCTTTTGCCAGATCGTACATAAAGTTGGCAATCACCGAAGGATTGTGCTCTTCAGCCGCTGTTTTGACGATCTCCGGGAAGGCATGGACCAGCCTGATCACGTCGGTCTCCTTCTCATTGAGGCTGACAGCCGGAATGACCTGGTCGTAGGCGCCAGCACTCCTCAGAACACTCAGTATTCGTGCATAGGTATATTGAATAAACGGACCTGTGTTCCCGTTGAAATCAATGGATTCTTTTGGGTCGAAGAGCATGTTCTTTTTAGGATCCACCTTCAGGATAAAATATTTCAGGGCGCCCAGACCGATCTGGCGATAGATATTGTTCTTCTCCTCTTCGCTGTAGTCGCCCAGCTTTCCCAGCTCATCCGACATCTGTTTTGCCGTGGCCACCATCTCATCCATCAGGTCGTCCGCATCCACCACCTTTCCCTCCCGGCTTTTCATCTTGCCTTCAGGCAGCTCCACCATTCCGTAAGAGAGGTGGTAGAGTTTATCGTGCCAATCGAAACCAAGCTTCTCAATGACCATAGAGAGTACCTGGAAATGGTAGTTTTGTTCGTTCCCGACAACATAGATATGCTCTTCGATGGGATACTCAGAAAAACGCTGGTGAGCAGTTCCCACATCCTGGGTCATGTACACCGAAGTACCGTCAGACCGCAACAGCAGCTTCCTGTCCAGCTTGCGATCGGTCAGATCGGCCCATACCGAACCGTCCGCGTCCTTCTCAAGCACCTTGTCATCCACCCCTTTCAGCACCAGCTGACGACCCAGCTTATATGTTTCCGATTCATAATAGATCTTATCGAACGATACGCCCATCCGGGCATAGGTCTTGTCAAACCCTTCATAGACCCATCCGTTCATGGTCTCCCAGAGCTTCCTCACCTCCGGATCATCGGCCTCCCATTTGAGCAACATCTCCCGGGCGCCCAGCATGATCGGGGCTGACTCCTCCGCCTCTTTTTTGTCCTTCCCTGCCGCCATGAGCGCCTCCACCTGTTTCTTATATTCCTGGTCAAAGCGAACGTAGTAATCACCCACCAGCTTGTCGCCCTTCTTACCGGATGAAGCAGGTGTCTCCCCGTTTCCGAAAAGCTGCCAGGCAATCATCGATTTACAGATATGGATTCCCCGGTCGTTTACCAGGTTGACCTTCACGACATTTTTTCCGGCAGCTTCAAATATCCTGGATACTGAATTCCCCAGCAGGTTGTTCCTGATATGCCCCAGGTGCAGGGGTTTGTTGGTATTGGGACTGGAATATTCCACCATCACCACCGGAGCATCGGGTCCGGGCTGCACGATTCCATACTGTGCGTCTCCGGAAACCGCTGAAATATGCTGCAACCAGTAGGAGGCTGAAATACCCAGGTTCAAAAATCCCTTGATCACATTGTACCCACTGATCTCATCAAGGTTTTTCTCCATGTAAGCGCCCAGCAAAGCAGCCGTCTCCTCCGGAGAGCACTTTGCAATGCGCACCAGCGGAAACACCACTACGGTAAGGTCCCCGTCAAATTCCCTCCTGGTTTTCTGTATCTGGATCGCCGACCCTTCAATGGTCGCCTGCCACAATTCTTTTGCTGCCCGGATGATGGCATCCTTAAGTCGTTCTTCAATTCTCTGCATCTCGGTTTTATTGGTCAGCAAAGATAAAAAAAAACCGCCTCTGAGAGAGGCGGTTCTAAACTAAACTAACCCTAAACTAAATCTATGAAAAGTAAATGATATAAGTGTATCGCTTATATCGTTAAAAGAACGTTTACTATTTAAACGGTTATGTTGTACAAATTGTTACATTTATTGTCCGGTTTTTTTATTAAAAATTGTTAAAATGTCGGTCTCTCAATAAAATAAGAAGTTTCGTACATTTGTATATTCGATCGAATACTGGTTAAAAAGTTTAATGGAAGAACAACAATTTCTACATGTAGTCGCCTTCAATGTTCCGTATCCTCCCAACTATGGCGGCATTATCGATATTTATTATAAGCTGAAGGCGCTTCAGGCGTCCGGTACCCGGATCACCCTGCATGCCTTTCAATACGACCGCAAGCAGGCAGCACAGCTGGAGGATATCTGTGAGTCCGTCCACTATTACAAAAGAAAGAGCGGTCTGCGCTGGTTTTTCCACACCCTCCCCTATATCGTCATCACCCGTCAGTCCGAAGCCCTGGAGCGCACCTTGCTGGCTGACGGTCATCCGGTGCTTTTCGAGGGACTCCACACGACCTACCTGGCAGAAAAATGTGTACAGGCCGGGAAGAAGGTATTCGTACGGACCCACAACATCGAGCATAACTACTACAGCATGCTGGCCCGCAGCGAGAGCAACCTGTTCAGAAAATTATTTTTCTATAGAGAGGCGGTGAAACTGAAAAGGTATGAGGGAGTGTTGAAAACGGCCGACAGGCTGCTGTCCATCTCGACCACAGATACCGCCTATTTCAAGGAAAAATACGGCAACAGCACCCATGTATCCGCATTTCATCAGCACGAAACCGTTGAAGTACCTGATGGCAAAGGTGATTACATTCTTTTTCACGGAAACCTTTCGGTCCCTGAGAACCAGAAGGCATTGGGCTACCTGGTCAGGACGGTGCTGTCCAGGATCACCTACCGGGTGGTCATTGCCGGAAAAGACCCTTCGGGAGCGATCACGCGGTTATGCAACAGGTATCCGCACATCGAACTGGTATCCAATCCAGAGGGAGAGGAGATGAACCAGCTCGTATCCGAAGCACATATCAACCTGCTGTACACCTACCAGCCCACCGGGCTAAAGCTGAAGCTGCTTCACAGCCTGCATGCCGGAAGACACTGCATGGCCAATCCCCTGATGCTGAGCGGTAGCGGACTGGAGTCCCTCTGCCAGGTCTACTGCTCCCCCGGTGAGGCCATCGAGCTCATCGATGCATTGATGAAAGTACCGGTTGATGATGCTGCAGTCGTTGCCAGAAAAGAGAAACTTCATGAGTACAGCAATGCCCTGAACGCTGAAAAAATCAGGTCCCTGCTGAAAGAGATTGAATAGCGGGCTGCCAGCTCAGCCTGAATGCCAGCGTCACCGCAGCAATGCCGGAAGGCTGTACCGGGTTATTTCGCTGACCAAGAATTTTCGGGGACCGCTTTACTGCTCATCCCCGTCCCTGTCGGGCCGGTCCAGGATCGCAAAGATCAGCACGATCACCGCAGAAGCACCCAGTATCACCATGAGAGACTGGAACATGCGTTTAATCAGGTCCTTGTATTCTATGATATCCCAGATGGCCAGGATAGCAACGATTGCAAACAGCAATACCATTGCTGCGAGAATAAAGGCCACAGTCCGTTTCACTTTGGTTGAGGTTGTATCTGCCATGGTATGATTTTTTATACAATCAAATATATTGATTTTATTGGTTTTAAAAAAAGTCCATAATTATAAGACACAAATAGTGACCATAACTATTGTCGCAATGGAAATAACTGGTTTTGCAAATTCTTGACTTGTATTATCAATTTTCTTTAATTTTACTAAAGCAATGAATATTAAAGAACATCTATACCTTCAAATTCCGATATTGAATTTGAATGTGGTGGGGATACAATACTAGAAGAGGGCTTCAAAATATCGTTAGGAGGTACTATAGTTTTTAGATCAGGAATTACAGTTATTTGTCCTTAAGTTTACGTAATGAAAACAATAGTGTTTTTGATTAGTTTATTCATGTTTACTCATTTACACTGTTATTCTCAAATGTTGATCAATGAGAATAAATATTGGAGCAATGTAAGACATGGAACAGAATTTGGAGGAGATTATGAATCATTTTATATAAAATTTATGGGTGATACGGTAATCTCGGAAACTTTATATAAAAAAGTCTACAGGTCTAATGATTCACTAATGTCAAATTGGCTTTTCGAGGGGAGTATCAGAGAAACAGATACCGGAAGTGTTCATTATTTACCAAAGAATTCTTCTACTGAGGTATTATTACTGGATTATGGTGTAAAAGAAGGAGACAGTATTGATATTAATATTGATTATGTTGAGTATCTCTTTGTTGATTCAATCAGGATAAAAGCTTTTGGGATACATAATGAATTCCGAAAACATATATTTCTTTCTCTGGATCATATCTATAATAGTGATGTTTGGATAGACGGAGTTGGTAGCCTGCATGGAATACTATTTCATCCATCAAAACTGGGATTGGTTGGGGAAGTTAATAATCTGGTCTGCTTTTTTGAGAATGATTCATTGAAATATCATCAGGAATTTTACTCTTCTTGTTTTCCTTATGGTAAATACTTAGCAATTCAAAACCCGCTAGTAAACCATAAAATCGAGATATTGAATCAACGAGATGTAGTCATCGTTTATTTTGAACAATTAGGACTAACCAATTTCTTCTTTCGACTAATTGATATTAATGGTAGAGTCGTGATCTTTGAAGATATAATTGAAAAAGAGTTTTTAAGTATTAATAAAAACCAATTAGAATCTGGAATTTATATCTATACAATTCAAAATAAGAACATTTTTTTTAGTGGAAAAATTTACATCAATTAGGGTTTTTTTCTTGAATTCACATTTCTATTTGATCCGGGCCAGGTGTTCTGTAAGACTGTATAACGATAAAAACGTTCGTGAACTGTTTTCGTCCCGGAAAACCCACCGGTAACCGGCTTTATCATGCTCAATCCGGATGAAGGGCGGTGCCTCCTCCCCTTCGGTCTCCATCCTGTACCCTGCCCGCTCCAACGCCCTGAAGGTCCAGTAGTTCACCTGCTCATCCAGGAGGGTGACGTGAATGGAATGTCCCAATGAACGATCGCGCAGGAAATGCAGGTTCCGGTCATCAAAAACCACTCCGGAATCACTGAACAGATCCGCAAAAGTACCGGCCATCCCCAGATCTTCCGGAGCCCCGTCGATCAGTTGCCGGTCATGGATCACCCATATCTTATCGGCATGCGTAAAGGCATTGTCGAAATCATGGGTAGAGAAAATCACCGTCCGCCCCTCCTCCCTGAGTTTATGGAGTACTTCTACGATCCCGATCCTGTTGGGGATGTCGAGAAATGCGGTAGGTTCATCAAGGATCATGACATTTGTGTCCTGAGCCAGCGCCCTGGCAATCATCACCCGCTGCCGTTCACCATCGCTCAGCCGGTCCACCTTCACATGTTCAAACCCCTCCATGCCCACGAAATACAGGGATTCCTTCACCTTCAGGCGATCAGCCTCTCGCAAAGACCCCCACCAGTTGG
>JAGYMF010000032.1 GCA_018400695.1 Bacteroidales bacterium
TCAATAACCCTTTCGCTGAACCCGCTTCGCTAAAAGAGGTGTATTCAAAAATTGGGGTCGATACCGTTTTTGACAACAATGGGGACGTACTTAAGATTGACACCAAAGGATCCACCATCAAAGAGTTTTATGTGAAGGAGAAATGGTACTTTGACAAATTGCATTCAGAAATGAGGGTACGCATCACAGCCCTTGCTCCACTGATCATTAAACCCAAAGTCGACCCGGTAACTATGCAGCCCCTTCCCGGTGTTGACAGGATCATTCCATTCATCGTATATTTTCCGCAGTGCAGGGACTTGCTGGCCACACATGCAGTGTTTAATCCAAACAATGATGCCCAGAACATCTCCTTTGATGACCTGTTCATCCAGCGCCGATTTGCCAGCACCATCGCTTCGGAGTCCAATGCATTCGGCAACCGCTTCATCGTGGATTATGTCAGTGGACAAGATGCGCTGATGGAGGCTGAAAGAATCAAACACGAGCTGTTCATCATGGAACACGATCTTTGGGAATACTAATTTTGCACAGATAAAAAAAGCCGCTTTCTTTTGAAAGCGGCTTTTTTTATCTGGTCAACTTCGAGCATCTGCCTTACTGGAATCATATGAACCTGTCACCATGCTCCGACCTGATATCATTCACGAACTCCTTAATGCGCTGTTCTTCCTCCTTCTTACAAACAAGCAAGATGTTATCAGACTCTACCACAATATGATCCTCCAGCCCCTGGAGCAGAACAAGCTTATTGTCAGGTACGTTGATCATATTGCCTGAGGAGTTATATAGAAAAACATGCTTCCCGGTCACCGCGTTGCCATGACTGTCATGCTCCATATGGTCATACAAGGATCCCCAGGTTCCCAGGTCAGACCAGCCGATATCCGAAGAGAGCACATAAACGTTATCAGCCTTCTCCATAATGGCATAATCAATACTGATGTTTTTACACCTGGCATAGGTCTCCTCAATAAAGGAAGCCTCCTCATTGGTTCCATATTTCCCTATTCCCTTCTCAAACAACGCATGCACTTCAGGCTCGTGCATCCTGAAAGCCTTCATGATCGATGAAAGAGACCAAAAAAAGATACCGGCATTCCAGTAAAACTCCCCACTCTCAAAAAATATTTTCGCCATCTCCAGATCAGGCTTCTCAGTAAAGGTCTTTACACGCTTAAGCCCGATCTTTTCATAACCCTTCACCTCCTTCTGTATAGCTTGTATATAACCATATCCGGTCTCCGGTCTGCTCGGCTGTATACCAAGTGTCAACAACGCCTCTTTCTCTCCGACAAACTCCAGCCCCATCTTTACATGATCAATAAACACATCCTCCTTAAGGATCAAATGGTCAGAAGGAGCCACAATGATAAGCGCTTCGGGTTCCCTCTCAAGTATTCTGAAATTGGCATAATCAATGCAGGGGGCGGTATTTCGCCTTGAAGGCTCCAGCAAAATATTTTCCTCCGGAATGGATGGCAGCTGCTCCATGATAATCTCCCGATACTCCGCATTACTTACAATATAAATATTTTCAGCCGGAATAATCTCCCTGAATCGGTCACATGTCTGCTGCAACAGGGTTTTTCCAATACCAAGAATATCAATAAACTGCTTGGGATATTTCGCCCTGCTCAATGGCCAGAAACGGCTTCCGATACCACCAGCCATAATAATCGCATAATACTTTTTGTTCATAGTCAGACAGATAATTTCATAATAAAAATACACTAATTATTCCAACAAAGCCACATCACGAACGTTTTATGAAACAGCCTCCAAAATATTTGTAAATTTACATCATGCTAACAAAAGCACTGGCAAACATAGGGAAATATATGCTTCTTATGAAAAGCGTATTTTCCAGACCGGAAAAACGCACTGTCTATTACAGACAAACTATCCGGGAAATAGAGAGCCATGGCCTTGGTTCCATAGGAATTATCACCATTATTTCCCTTTTTGTGGGAGCAGCCATCACCATACAAACCAATTTCAATATTGAAAATCCCTGGCTCCCCAGGTACATCGTCGGTGTCACAGTGCGTGATTCTCTGCTACTTGAGTTTTCCTCCACCATGGTCGGTCTCGTCATTGCAGGGAAAAGCGGATCAAGTATCGCCTCGGAAATAGGAATGATGCGTGTCACAGAACAGATAGATGCCCTGGAAGTCATGGGTGTCAACCCGGCAGCATTCCTTATCCTTCCAAAACTCATTGCGATGGTCCTTTTTCTTCCACTCCTCTGTGCAATAAGCGTAACAATTGGCCTCCTTGGCGGATACCTTATCTGCCTGACCTCAGATGTTGTTCCTGTCTCTGATTATATCTACGGAATTCAATATGTATTCTACCCCTACTACCTTACCTACGCCATGGTCAAAACCGCATTTTACGCCTTTATCATTGCCTCCGTTGCAGGCTATTTCGGATACCGTGTCGAAGGCGGTGCAGTGCAGGTAGGAAAATCCAGTACACGGGCTGTGGTCCTGAGCAGTATCCTGATCCTGCTTGCCGATCTGATACTAACAAAACTTATCCTGCATTGATCCACCTGAAAAATATCTATAAAAAATTCGACGAGCAATGGGTGCTCAACGATATCAACCTCACCCTGGATAAAGGAAAGTGTAACCTGATTATTGGAGAGAGCGGATCCGGAAAAACTGTACTGATGAAATCCATTGTCGGCCTTGTAAAAGTGGATGAAGGCGAAATCTGGTATGATGAACGCGATTTTAACCGAATGGGGAAACATGAAAAGCAGGCGCTGAGAAAAGAGATGGGCATGCTCTTCCAGGGTGCTGCACTCTTCGATTCCCTCACAATTGAAGAGAATGTTATGTTTCCTCTCAATATGTTCACCCGTGAAACATATAACCAAAAACTGAAAAGGGTGAATTTCTGCCTCGACAGGGTGGGACTGAAAAACGTCAATAAACAACTGCCTGCTGAACTGAGTGGGGGCATGAGAAAAAGAGCTGCAATAGCCCGTGCTATCGCACTATCGCCCAAATACCTCTTCTGCGATGAACCCAACTCAGGCCTCGATCCCCGCACAGCCATACGCATCGATAACCTGATTCACGACATCACCCTCGAATTTGACATGACCACAATAGTTAATTCGCATGACATGAACTCTGTGCTTGAGATCGGTGATAAGGTCATCTATATCTACGAAGGTTGCAAATGTTGGGAGGGCAACAGAGAAGAGGTTTTGCATTCTGACAATAAGGCGCTGAATAACTTCGTATTTGCCACAAAAATGGCACAAAAGATCAAGAAAGCTGATCCCACCTGATTATCATTCCGAAAACACTGATTCTATATGATCAAAGGCCGGTCTATCTGCTGTACCTTTTTGGCCGCACGCTTCCATCCAAAAGTCAGGTTCATTCCAAACCAAAGATTAACGGACCGGATTCCAACCGGATTCAGTGCCCCACTGATAATATTGTCTGAGATCAGGTACATGTTCAGCATTCCTAAATTAAAAGAGATTCCCGCTCCCAGGTTATTGAACTTATTAGATATATAAGAATAACTAAGTGAAAGATTTGCAAACTTGCCTGTCGTCATATTCACAGTTCCGGTAAATTGCTGGGAAACCTTCTGGTTCAGAAAATCGGTTCTGGACAACAAACCAAACCCAATCTTCTCAATAGGATAATAGGAGGCTCCTACGAATAATTTTGTATTTAGCTTTGAAAAATAAGGTTGGCCGGTAACAAATCCATATGACTGATCCAGTGAATCAACAATTCCGCTTAAGAATGTTGTATCAATCCCGGTAAAAGGATTGGCGTCGAGACCTGTAAATTCATAATCAAAATTGAAGGATCCTTTAATCGTATTGTTCCATCTAATACCACCAAGATCCAGTACCGATGCACTAAGTTGCAACTGTGGAAGGATTCTGTAATTGATTCCGGCATCGATAGCCATACCAAAACGGTCAAAACTTAACACGCTCTGAACAAGTTCCATCGGGGCTGCTGTAGAAAGAAAGGCATCATCAATCCACTCCGAAAAATCCGCATCCTCAATGTTTTCATCGAATGCAATAAAACCCGGAGCGGAAGCGCTGACCTCAAAATCAGAATGGAGGTTCCAGGTATCCATCGAGGTGGCAAGCTCTAATTCAGATTGCTTCGTGGTTAAGTTTGCTATTCCGAACAAGGCTTTGCCCCGAATACCAATATCCAGATTCTTTAAAATAAAATTCTTCTTAGACCATCCCAGGGAAAACTCATTGAAAACACTTAAATCCGCCCCAATACCACTAAAAGACAGAACCTCATCGTTTGGAAGACCATTCAATACCAGTTCAAACATCCCTTTGGGATAATAAATAGCACCATCCACCCGGGGGATTATATCTACCGAGAAAAAACTCTCTCCTGCCCTGAAGCCAAATGATGCCAGGGAAGTCCCCGCATTTACCTGAAAAAAATTTACATCTCTAAAATTTTTTAAAAAATCCTCCTTATCGGCCAGTGGATGCAACGGTGTGATCAGCGAATCAATATCGGAGTTATAAAAGATAAAATCATTAAACCCCAACGAACTGGATTTTACCTGTAACCGAAGAGGGGATGCACCGGGAAGCCCAAGGTAAAAACCGCACCCCGGCTGGATGGCTGGATTGATCCTGTTCGACTGCGGTACCCCCGGCATAAAAAACATTGAATTCGGAATTTGCCCCTGAACAGAGGTAATCATCACCATCAAAAATATTCCTGCTGTTGTTAAAAATTGCGCTGTCCTTTTCATAGACTGATATTCTGAAGTAACATTCACTAACTTAATTTACTCTAAACCCAGTTCCATGGGATTAATACGAAAATCAACCCCAAGTGAAACCTGGTAGTTTAACATATACTTGCTTAGAAACTTTACCGGGACGACTAGCCCCTCAGACGTAGTTGAGGTGACAACTGTAATCTCTAACATCATCCTGGTGGCATCCTCCATACCATTCAGATCATCACTATCCAACATCACGGGCAATACATAGGGTTCCAGTGCCACTTCATCCAGCAATCCGGTCTCCTCATCAACAGGTGAAGCACTAATCAACGCCTTCTTCTCGTCAAACAGCGATGCCACAATAGAATCCGAATCATCAAGAAAATAGATCTGGGCTAACAGTTCGAGAGGCCATTCATTTGTTGTGGTCAGCCTCAGATTCAACCCTTCAATAAAACTGACATTGCTCATGATATCGGAAAGATCGATATCCAACGTATCCTTTAGTGTGTAACCCGAAGTACTGAACCACAAAGGAAGGATTACTTCAGTCTCCAACTCCATCTTGCTGTTTTCAAGAAAAAAATTCTGCGCTGTTGTACCCTCAGGACTGCCAATCGTGGCCAGAAAGGAGATGTCAATCTTATCGGGCACACTGGAGATCAACTCATCAATATTGCTGGTTTCTGTGTTAATATTCCATTCCGACGTAACAGTCTCTCCCAATTGATCGACAGTCGGAGCCGCTACCTGAAAGACATTTTTATCATCCTCAAAATCCAGGGTTGTATAGGTTCCGTCAGTAGCCGACCTGGCCCCAAGATTTTGAATGTTTAACGACAAAGGCACTCCATAAGAGTTATGGACCGACAAACTGAATTGCGGATCGGCAAAATAGAAATCCGGCAGTCCGTCAACATTATCGAAGAAATTCAGATCAATAGATTCCTCCATATTAGCGACCTCTCTTTCACCGATAAAACCATACAAAGCTTGAAACCCGATATCAACAACAGAAACCTTGATACCGACATTTTCATCCGCCGAAATTCCGGCAGATGAAAGGGTGAAATTCAATAAAAAGCTCATGTCAACAAAAGTGCTGTCATTGCTGTGCGACATTACAAAAGTGTAGCCTGCAAGGTCGACCACCTTGGTCACATCATAGTTGCCTGACAGATCACTGATGATGTAAACGGTATCCAGCTGATTGCCATCACTATCGATGATGCTGCTGCTCTGTATATTGATCGTTCCGTCATGTCTCAGATCACTGTATAGTTCGAGGTTCAGCGTACCGGAGTTTAGCACGATACTGTCAATCCTGTCATCCGTCTCTGTAGTGAATTCAATCTTCTCATAATTCTGAAATGAGTACTCCTGCCCCTCCAGCAGACTACCCCATAGATCAAGATCAATTCCACTCAATTCATTCACTTCACTCCCAATTCTAAACCGAAAATCAACAGCATTCTGATCAGGCACATCAAGGAATTCTCCCGCCTCAAAAGCAAAGGCTGTATCTGAAAAATAGATATACAGCAAACTGTCCTCCGTCTGAGAAATCAGTCCCGAAGAGTCGTTCACTGCCTCAAGAATATCCTGAATACTGAAGTTCCCGTATGCTACCGGAGCAGCAAATGATGGAGATACCTCTGCCTCGGTCGACAACTTGTCCATACTGAACTGGTCGAGGTATCCGTCGCATGACCATGCCATTGATAACAGAACAACAAAGAGCGCCCCTGTTTTCAAAAAATTATTTTTCATCTCTATTCAATTGAATAATTATACAAAAAACCATTCCGACTGCCAACCACCAGGCTGAACCTGCTGTCGGAGCCTGCAAAATACCCGATGCTGTACCTGGTATTTCCCTCCAGGGGAAAACCTTCATAAACCGATCCATCAGCATTGAGCAGATAGATCAGGTTTCTTTCAGCATCTGTTACACCAATTTTCAACTCCCTGGCAGAAAACTGATAGATATCAGGGATATTGCTAATATCGCCTTTTATTTTGAATGAAAAAAGTCTGTTGCCTTGCATATCCAACACCTCTAACTTGTTGTTATCAGCAAAAATATGTTCCGGTATACCATCCAGATCCATGTCCTTCATTAAGAAATAATGACCTGGTTCTGCAAGATGTTCCATGACCACCACTGTTTCTCCACGTGTGTTGACAGCAATAACCCTGCCGTTGGGATCTGTCGTTACAAAACGTGGACGGTCACCCGAAATATTCATATCAAGATAAAACATATTCTGCTCAGAAACAACGACCGGCTCTTTTGTTTCAACGCGTTCCTGTCCCCTGCGGTTTAGGATATAACTTCTGATACGGTCAGAAAACACGATATAATCCCTCTCCCCGATCCTGAAGTGCTGAACTGGTTTGTGCACAACAGCCTCTGTCCTGTCAAATGTCCATCCTGGAACAATATTCCCTTCCAGGTCATAAACATATATTCTCCTGTCTTCACATGCAACAAAGATCCTGTAATCCTTCCGTTTATCATAATCAAACAAAGCGAGGCCGTTGGTTGCATCTGAGCGCAACCTTACCGGGTATCGCTCAACATAATTCCCGTTCCGGTCCAACAGATGAACCCCGGATGCAGTGTTAAAAAGATATTGCAGCTTACCGTTATTGTAATAATCAACCTGGTAAATTTCACCTATTACCGGACCGTCCAACCTTAATCTCCACAAAATCCTTCCGGTACTGTTCATCAGGTAAAGCGAAAATTTTGCGTCCTGAACCATTATCTCCTTCTCTGAAGTATAATGGTTCGTGACCATCTGAGGCTTCATGATCGCAACTGTATCCAGCAGGCTTTCCCATACCGTATGTGCAACCTCTTTTACCTTTGAGGTATAGTTCAGGCTTATATTGGAGTAAAACATTTCACCCTCACTGGCAAATTGGACAATTACACCTGGCACCTTTCTTAAAGTCAGTGAGATGCTGTCTGTTAATCTTTTTACCGGGCGATTCAGCAATTGTCCATGCTGTGAAAGGAAAGGTTCCGGCCTTACATAGTATGTGAGGTTGGCTTTGGAGGATATCAAATTACTCACCTCTTCAAAATAGGCCTCGTTCTCAAGGGTCTTCTGCAATACATTATGATAGATAGTTTTTGAAATTGCATCTTCCGAATCACTGAAGATCAAATAATTATCAAACAGTGCGCAATGGGACTTGAAAAATTTTGCAGGAATACTTTCATAAAAGATCTCGGGCAGACGATAAATCGAATAGCTGAGCTGATCATCAAGCTGGTAGCTGCTAATAAATTCCTCCGGATCCACCCCCCCGAATGCAGCAATTGCCGAGACCCACCTAGTAAGACGATCAATGGCTTCGGAACGGCTCCTGACCTCAAACATCACAACATCATCATATGCATCCTGCACCGCGTTCTTCAGGGTGAAAAGGATGATCTCATCACTGATCAGATCAATGATGTCATTGAAAAAACTAACCCCAAAACGATCTTCCATCCTGTTCTCGGATGACATGAACTTCCGGAATTCTCCCCTGCGTTTCAGCTCCTCCCTGAAACTGCTTTTAAATAGAGTAACATCACTGATCCCCAATGCAAGGAAATCCACGGCATAGGAGGGAACAAATGAAGCTGCCTCCAGGCGAACAGGTGCCTGTCCGGAGAAAACATTTAACCAGCCCTGCAACGAATCCGCAGCACAGGTCATTCCGCTCAGAATAAACGCATCATCCCGAAAATCAATATCAAATTCACCCCACGAAGCCATTTGTGGTACAGCCGATAATAGGTGATGCGAATCTGCTCTGATCAAAGGGTAAAACAACTGCTCAAACAAAGGATAATTCAGATATAAATTTCCAAGGACATACTTGCCCGCTGTCGCGGCTACCTTTCTGTAACCCGGCTGATGCACCAATCCCCCTCCTGCATTCAGTGTTCTTACTGCATCCTCAACCAGCAATGAAGAGGTACTCATTAACAGAATCCCCTGCGCCACCCCGAAGGTAAATTCCCGACCAACAGTATCTTGTCCATACGAAATATCCTTCAACACCACCGCCTCATATGTCCGCTCCCCCACTACAACATCACCATTCAGCATTGATCTGATCCCGTCATCAACCTGGTGAGCTGATACGGCTTCATCCAATGCAATGTAGAATAAAACAGAGAGCTTGCTTTTTCCCAGCAAATGCAATGAAAAACTCAGATTTTTATTCTCCAGGAGCTGTTTCAATACAGGCATTTGCGAAACATCTTCATTGAATTGCTGAAAGCGATCATCCAGGTCGCGAAAATAATGGGAAGGCAGCAGATCCTTCCAAAGCTGACTTTTATCCGGAAACTCTTCCTTGAAAAAAGAATAATCCAGCTTATCAATGAACACAATCGCATTGGATGGTACCGCCTCAGCCACGGAAGCTACATGGGCAGTATGGTCATTCCTAAATATAAGCAACATAACTGCACCAGCCACGATCACCGTCAAAATACCACCCACCAGGATCCTTTTCCACATTGTTCCTTACTTTTGCATTCAAAAATATTAAAAAGTACCTTTCCGTTTAATAGAAATTACAATTATTCCAAGGTAGAAATAAAATAGAACATATATAGAATATAATCCAATTTTCAAAATCACAACAATAGTTGATTGGTACAGTTTTTGCTTCTAATTGACATCTGAAAAATTGGCTCTATGAGAACGGGAACTGTCATTATTCTTTTGCTGATGGTGACGCTTAGCGTCCACGGCCAGCGGTTAAGAGTATTGTCTGAAAACAGTGGGGAACCGGTTGCGAATGTAGCCATCTTCAACAAAACACGTGAGAGGGCGGCTATCACCGACAGCCTTGGCAATACAGGCCCTCTAAATTTCCTCCCGTCCGACACCCTGATTTTTCAGCACCCATCCTTTGTAACCATTATTGTACCTTACGCTGCAATCCATAATAAAACGGAAATCAGATTATCCAAGAGGAATATACTCTTCGATGAATTCATCATCTCCGCAAGCAAATCACGTGAAAGTAAACAGATCATCCCTTACAAAATCAGCGTTCTTGAGAAAAAGAATTTCAGCCAAACTCCATTTCAAACCGCTGCTGACATACTGCTGGAGACCGGAAATATAACCGTTCAGAAAACACAATCAGGGGGAGGTAGCCCCATTCTCAGAGGGTTTGAGGCAAATAAAATCCTCCTGGTCGTTGATGGCGTGCGCCTGAACAATGCCATATACAGAAGCGGACACCTGCAAAATTCCATCACGATAGACCACGCAATTCTCAACAGAACAGAAATAATCTTCGGACCCAGCTCACTTATCTATGGCAGCGACGCGCTGGGTGGAGTAATACACTATTATACACGTGATCCCGAACTCTCTGACAATGAAAAAACCCATATCGCCGGTGGTGCCTACGGACAATTCTCTACTGTAAACAACGGCAAGGTAGGCCACCTTAATTTCAATGTTGGTGGGAAAAAATTCGGCTCACTTACAAGCATTACATACAAAGACCTCGGAAAAGTCAGGATGGGCTCCAACAGGAACCTCTTCTACGGAGATTGGGGTAAAACCCCCCACTATGTAAAACGGGAAACCAACGATACCGACAGCATGTATGTGAACAAACAGGAGAATCTCCAGTACTATACCGATTACAGTCAAATCGACCTGCTTCAAAAATTCAAATATTCCCAGACACCCTTCATAGATTGGATTGTCAATTTTCAGTATTCCACATCGTCTAACATCGACAGGCTGGATAAACTCAATGATTACAGCGACGATGGATACCTCAAATATGCTGAATACCATTACGGTCCGCAAAACCGTTTTCTGGCCTCCGTAAAAAATGTGAACCGGAACGATAATCCTTTTTTTACCAATGCCACTTCGATCTTTGCTTACCAAAGGATCGACGAGGACAGGATATCAAGAAAATTCAATTCCCATGACAGGCTCTCACAACTTGAAACTGTAAACGTTCTCAGCCTCAATTTCGATTTTCTGAAAGTATGGGATGTAAATAAGAAACTCAATTACGGATATGACCTGATATATAATAACGTGGGCTCCGGAGCACATTACGAAAATATCCTGAATGGTGAAACAAAACCTGCAGAAACCCGCTATCCTTCAGGAGGCAGCAATACCCTCTCCTCTTCCCTATATGCCAGTTATAAAAAGATCTATACAGAGAAGCTGGTGCTGAATGGCGGACTGAGATACAACTACTCTGTTCTGCATTCAGTTTTTAATAGCCCTACCCTGCCTTTTGATACCACAGAGATAAATTTTGGCGCCCTGACCGGCAGTGTCAGTCTGGTCTACCACCCTACTATGGCCTGGCAAATCAACGCAATACTATCCACAGGATACCGCAACCCCAATGTGGATGATTATGGAAAGATCCGTGCAAAAGATGACTACATCATCGTCCCCAATCCTGATATTAAACCTGAATATACCTATAACGCTGAGATCGGTGGCAGCCGGGTGATAGAGGGTTTTCTCCGGATGGATGTGGTAGGATATTATACCTTGCTCACTGATGCGATCGTACGTACCGATTATTCATTAAACGGACAGGACTCTATGATGTATGACGGAGACCTTTACAGGATATCTGCCAACTATAATGCAAACCTGGCACATATTTACGGAACTTCGGTGAATGTGGTCTCCGACTTCTATAACAACATCGTGCTTAAAGCATCGATGAATATTACCCGGGGAAGAAACCTTTCTGATGATGTGCCGCTGGGACATATTCCCCCGGTATTCGGCAGGGTAAGCCTGACATATGATTACAATAAATTCATGTTCGACAGTTATATCTATTATAACGGATGGAAATTTGCAGACGACTTTTCTCCGTATGGCGAAGACAATGACGACGAGGCAACCGTATTTGGATACCCCTCATGGTGGACGCTGAATTTCAATGTCTCATACAGGATCAACGATCATCTAACAACCCAGTTTGCCGTTGATAATATTCTGGATCAATTCTATAAACCATTTGCCTCAGGAGTCAGTGCTCCCGGTAGAAATTTTATCTTTACACTCCGGACGTATTTCTGATCGCCCTTCTCCATACACATGACCGACATTACCCCAAATATCGAAGAGAGCTGCACACCCCTCTCCATTCTCAGCACATCAAGGCTTCTTCGGATGCAGACATTTCTCCGCTACGAACCGGTTCCTTCGTGAAAATAAGGTAGCTGAAATTGACTGGAGCATATAGATCCTGTTAAAAAGCAGAAAATTTACCTGGAATTAAAAATAAGCAGCACCTGTTTGGCATAGTATTTGTTTTTATCATAGTGACAGTTCATCCAAGCATATACCTGACTTTATTCGGGGCACGGTCCGTCTCTCAGAGGCGGACTTTTTATTTTTAGAAGCCCTTATACCCGATGATCTCTCTTACATCCCTGAGGGTTTTTGAAGCACTTTCGCGCGCTTTTTCAGCACCATTTCTTACCACCCTGCTCAGGTATTCATCATCGTTGTAAATTTCCAGAATCCTCTCTCTGACAGGTGTAGTAAATAAAATAATATCCTCTGCAAGCTGCTTTTTCAGATCTCCATAACGGATGGTACAGTTATTATAAGCCTCCTCAAAATGGGCAACAGTAGAAACATCAGACATGAGTCTTAAAAGATAAAAAAGATTCTCAACCGGCTCCGGCTTTGGTGCATTGGGCTTGTCCGGTCCGGCATCAGTTACCGCCTTCATCACCTTTTTACGGATCTCTTTTGGCTCATCGATCAGGTAGAGCCCGTTTCCTTCTGACTTACCCATCTTGCCTGTTCCGTCTAATCCCGGCACCTTGATAAGTTCACTGCCGAAATTAAATGGTTCCGGAAGTGTGAAATAATCAACATGATAGATGTGGTTAAACCTGCGGGCAAACTTCCTGGCCATCTCAAGGTTCTGTTCCTGGTCCTTGCCAACAGGTACCTTGTCGGCATTGTGTATGATAATATCGGCAGACATCAGGACCGGATAAGTGAGCAGTCCGGCATTAACATTTTCCGGTTGCTTTCTCACCTTCTCCTTAAAAGTCGTGGTTCGTTCCAGCTCCCCGACATATGCGTTCATGTTCAGCAGGAGGTAAAGCTCGGATATCTCGGGAACATCGCTTTGTATATAGATGGTGGCCCTGTCGGGATCAATCCCGCAAGCAATATACTCGGAAAGCACCTTCCTGATATTGTCGTGAAGATTTTCCGGTTTGGGATGTGTAGTAAGGGAATGCAAATCAGCAATAAAGAAAAAACAACGGTATTCTTCCTGCATTTTTACAAAATTCCTCACAGCTCCGTAATAATTGCCGAGATGCAAATTTCCTGTGGAACGTATTCCACTTAAAACAGTTTCCATATCTTGGTTTCAGTTTTTACCGTCAATCCCATGCGAAATTCAAACGGCACTAGCAATCCTTTCAGTTTATATTGCAAAGAAAGTGAAAAAAAGGCATTTTGCACACACTGATATTAATCCCTAACTTTACCTTCAATCGGATAAGCGTTCTCATGAAATGGAAAATCTGAGCATACAAGGTATACAGATAAACAATTATTCGTATTTTTCACCGTCTAAAAATGCCATATGGAATCCACCAGACAACAGAAAGTATCCAGAATGCTCCAACGTGAGATGGGTACCTATTTTCAACAGCATGGCGGAGAAATACTCCCCGGAAAACTAATTACCGTTACCATTGTAAGAATCAGTGCCGATCTGGGGGTTGCCAGGATTTATCTGAGTATCTTCCCACTTGACATGAAAGAGGAACCTCTGGAGAAGATCCGGTCTCACGCCCCCGCAATCAGAAACCATGTTGGCAACATTATCCGGAACCAGGTGCGCAGCATACCGGAATTCATCTATTATCTGGACGATTCGCTGGATTATATCGAAAATATAGACAATCTTCTGAAAGACGAGTAACGAATCCTGCACCTCAAATTATTTTTTAACCATTTTATTCAGAAACTACAGTTGTGAAATACGATCCAATAAAAAAAAGCCTGGGCGCCGTCTTTAACAAAACTCCCCTTCTGCGAAAGACCTTCTACCATTTACTGAACCTTCTGCTGCTTCGGTCCTGGCACATCAGGAGAGCCTTGAGAAAACTCAAACACACCCTTCCTGAAGAACCTGAAATTCTGGATGCGGGTTCAGGCTTCGGACAGTACGACTATACCATGGCCCTGCAGTTTCCTTCCTGCCGTATCACCGCTGTTGATGTGAAGAAGGAACAGATCGACGACTGTAATACGTTTTTCCGGCAGATAGGAAAAGATAACAGGGTGAAATTCATTGTTGGTGATCTGACCCGGTATGTCCAGCCCGATACATTCGATCTTGCATTGTCGGTGGATGTGATGGAACATATTGAGGATGACATCACCGTTTTCAAAAATATCACAAAAAGTCTTAAGAAAGGGGGAGTGCTTCTGATATCCACTCCATCTGACCAGGGAGGCAGTGATGTACACGACGACCATGATGAATCGTTTATCGATGAACATGTCAGAAACGGATATGCCATTACCGACATCGAAAACAAACTGAAGAAAGCGGGCTTCACTACCATAGAAAGTCGTTACACTTACGGAAAACCTGGTAACATCTCCTGGATCATCTCCATGAAATGGCCCATCATCATGGCCAACAAAAGCAAAGCTTTTCTACTGCTACTGCCATTTTATTACCTTATTACCTACCCATTCAGTTTCATCCTGAACGTGATGGATCTATATATGAAACACCCTTCAGGAACAGGATTGATCGTTAAATGCACTAAATGAGGTTTCCTTTCTATATCGCCCGTCGTTACCTTTTTGCCCGAAAAAGTCAGAACGCCATTAATATCATCTCTGCCATCTCCATGCTGGGTGTCGGGGTGGGCGCTATGGCTCTTGTTGTAATCCTCTCTGTATTTAACGGTTTCGATGAGGTGGTGAAATCTCTCTTTAATTCTTTTGATCCTGACATCAGGATTGCAGCTGTCAAAGGAAAAGTATTCACCCCCGATGAAACATTCCAGAAGATTAAAAAGATGCCAGGTGTGGCACACTTCGCAGAAATACTTGAAGAAAATGCCTTGCTTAAATATGGTGAAAGACAACATATTGCTACCATCAAGGGCGCCGATGAATCATTTATTGATGTAACCGGTATTGATTCTATGATCTATGACGGCCACATGATACTGAAAGACAAAAACCGATCCTATGCAGTGGTCGGACAAGGCGTGGCATATAGTCTTCAAATCGGACTGAATTTTATCACCCCGCTTTTTGTCTATATGCCCGACAGACTGGGAAGTATCAATCTGACAAATCCTGATGATGCCTTCCGAAGAAACTACCTCTACCCGTCCGGTATCTTTACCATCGAACAGGACTACGATTCCAGGTACATTATCGTTCCTATCGGCTTTATGCGCGATCTGCTTGACTATACCAATGAAGTTTCTGCGATAGAGATTAAACTGGACCCTGCATTCGATCCCGAAACGACGCAGGCGCAGATCAGCGCCCTGCTGGGAGATGCGTTCACCGTGCAGAACCGTGCCCAGCAAAATGAATTGTTCTACCGGGTAATGAAATCTGAAAAATGGGCAATCTTTCTGATTTTAACGTTTATCCTCATTATTGCCTCGTTTAATATCATCGGATCGCTCAGCATGCTGATCATCGATAAAAAAAATGATATCAGAAGCCTGCGAAACCTGGGAGCCTCTCCACAGCTCATCAGCAGAATCTTCCTCCTTGAGGGGTGGCTCATCAGTATCATGGGGTCACTGATAGGTATTGCACTGGGAACTTTAATCAGCTGGATACAGGACAAATATGAACTGCTGAAGCTCAGCGGAAGCGGAACATTTATTATCGATGCCTATCCGGTAAACCTGAAGCTTACAGATGTGCTGCTGGTCTGGATCACTGTACTGCTTATCGGCTACCTCGCTGCAAGGTATCCGGTGAAACAAATAAGTAAAAAATATTTACCGGAAATAGAGAGGGGAAACACGATATAAATTGTTGAATATGTTTATCTTATATGTAAAGTAATTGGGAAATTGAATACGAAGTCTATTTAGATTTTATCTAAATTTACGAAACGATCATTCTATTTGACGAAATACTTAGAACTTTATGTAAGATTATAACGTAAAAACAGGCCTGACCCCACGCTTATACAGCGAAACAGGATCAAGGCCAATGGAAATGGGTAAGAGAATTTTTCATATTGCTATTTTTCTTTCGGTTTCCCTGGTAGGGTATGCCCAGGATATTTCTGAAGTAAGCCTCTCTTCCACCCCTGTTACCTGCGGGGGAAATGCTGATGGCTCCATCTCTATAGAAGTCACAGGTGGAAATGGAAACCTGAATTATTCCCTGTTTTTTGAAGGTTCTGTTGTGTCCACCAGTGGATTCAAGCCCGGCCGGACGCATGTTTTCTCAGGTTTTACCAAAAGTACAGATTATGCAATCTATGTTGCGGATGCAGATCCAAACACAGAAAACCTTTTCTCCTTTCCTGTTATCGGAG
>JAGYMF010000033.1 GCA_018400695.1 Bacteroidales bacterium
AACTCCTGGAGGACCCACAAGACACAAAATCGGAGACTTCATGTCACCTTTCAGCTTCAGAACCGCAAGGTGTTCAAGAATTCTTTCCTTGACTTTTTCCAGTCCGAAATGGTCTTTCTCAAGAATCCTGTTAGCACGCTTCAGGTTAAAATTATCTTTTGTGTATTCATTCCACGGAAGTTCAAGCATCGTCTGAATGTAATTCACCTGAACGGAATACTCGCCGGTTGCAGGATTCAGGCGCTGCAGTTTCTCCAGCTCCTTTGCAAATCCCTGTTCAACCTCTTTATTCCACTTTTTCTTTCGGGCTCTCTTTTTGAATTCTGCGATTTCCTGTTCAAGGGGGTTCCCGCCCAGTTCATCCTGGATGGTTTTCATCTGTTGATGGAGAAGGAATTCACGTTGTTGCTGATCCAGGTCCGTTTTTACTTTCGACTGGATATCGTTTTTCAACTCAAGCATCTGTGCTTCCTTTGACAGGTGTTCCAGCAGGTACAGTCCTCTTTTAACGACATTGTTCATCTCCAGCAGCTTCTGCTTCTCCTTCATGTTCAATTCACTGTTGGACGCGAGAAAATTTATCAGGAATGAAGGACTTTCGATGTTCTTTACTGCAAATGTGGCCTCTGAAGGGATGTTGGAGGAGAGTTTAATAATTTTGATCGCCAGGTCTTTCAGGGTAGCTGCTACTGCATCCGCCTCTGCCTTCGGCTCTTCAACAGAGTCTTTCAGCGGAGTGATCCTCGCCACATGATAGGGTTTGTCGGTCAGGAGGTCTTCGAGCTTAAACCTCATCTTGCCCTGGATGATCACTGAGGTTGACCCATCCGGCATTTCAAGAATCTTGAGTATCTGTGCAACAGTACCTATTTTGAAGAGGTCATCCAAAACAGGATCTTCAATATTGCCATCTTGTTGGGATACCGCCCCGAGGATTTTATTCTTTTTATAGACATCCTGAATGAGCTTGACGGACTTGTCCCGGCCAACTGTAATGGGAATAACCACGCCTGGGAAAAGCACTGTATTTCGTAGTGGCAGGATCGGTAAGACATCAGGAACGTTTAATTTCCCGGTAGAATTATCTTCCTCATCTGACAACAGCGGAATATATTCTGTTTCTTCATCAATCGGAATAAAGAGGCTTTCAAAGCCTTTGGCAAAATCACTTTTCATTCTTCCCTCCAAAAAAAAAGTCTGACAGTCAATCTGTCAGGTGATCAATTATTTATAAAATGCTTTTCTTCTATGGCAATAAGTATGCCATACTACTATTACGCTTTACATAAGCATTTGTTTTCAAATGTATCTGATATGTACCTCTTTCAGGAATTTCTCCTCCAGAAGCCGGGCCATTCGCTTGACAACAGTTCTTCTGATTTCAAGATCCACTGGCAGGTTCGGATCCTGATGCGCTATATTGATACGGGTCCCGATAATGATCTCGATTTCGTCGCTTTCCCGAACCATTTTTATTATCCGGTCTGCAGGACCGTTCCCCAAATCATAAGTGGGTGAGTAATCTTTCAGTATTCGTGTTACCTTGGTAATCGTAAGGATTCCTTCTGTGACAAGGTCAACCCCGGGCATGGTTGAAACAGGTGGAAGTTCCGGGTCGGTAAATTCAAGACTGTCTTCAATTGTTACATCAAGTTCTCTTGCAATAATGTCTGCTGTTGTTGCTCCACACACAATCTTTTTTCCATTGAACTGTTTAACAGCCCGTCCCAGTTCTTTGTCGTTTTCTTCTTCGTATGGGGGTCCTGTTGAAATCAGCAATTTCCTTGGCTCTCTAAAATAGATGCTTGCACAGCTCGTATCATCTTTAGAACTAAAATTGTCATTCCGATAAGCCAAATTGACAATTTTTTCGGCAAGTTTGGCAGCTGAAATGTGCGGTGTATTCTTCACCAGACCTTCAGCATAGCTTAACAGGTTTTCATGCCCCCAACCAAGCGGGAACTTCTCAGTTCCTAGTCCGCTCTGGGTAATCCCATCAGAGAAGAAAAGTATCCTGTCCTCCTTTTTTGGTTTGAATCGGCACGTCCGGATCTCCTTGCCTTCATTTTTGTCGGTGTGCATCACAGTTTGCTGCCATCCCGGATCAAAGTCTTTTAAATTACGGAGAATGATTGTTTGAGGATTGTCATACTCTAAAATAGTGATCTGACCGTTGGCCTCAATATCCACAATCGTAAAGGTGGAGTAGCTCATTTGTCGTTCACTGCAGACAGGCAGGGTGTTCATGATAATGTCTGCAATTTTTTCCGGATGCTTGTGCTCAATCGTAAAATTCAATGACATGGTGGCTGTCAGTGTAGCCAGCACATTGGCTTTTACACCATGTCCCATGCCATCTGACAGTATTGCAATTGTGCGATTCTCTTCACTGATTTTCCGGGTTAAAAATACATCACCGCAAATTCTTTCTTTGCCATAATTCCTCTGTTCACAGCTCACCTCTATGTAGAAGTTATTGTTCATCTTCCTCCCTTGTTGCGGTTCGATTTATAGGATTCAATAATGGAGTTAAGCATGCGCTCAGTCTCCGAAGCACCCTCACCCAGGATGAAGCCGATCTGCTGAACTAGACTCAGGTTCTTGTCTACAACATCGGTAAGACGTTTAACGATCTCTTCTTTTTGTACTTCAGGAGAGGAAAGATCACGTATTACAGCTCCAATAATCTTTTCCTTTCTGATCACGAAGACCGATATCGTGTATTGTTTGTCGTTCAGAACGATATCGCGGTCGGTGATATTTTCATTGTTTGCCAGTACATAGGTAAACAGGTTATGAATATTGTAGGACAGCAGCGTCTTCAGATCAGCACCTGTCATTCCCGGGATGACTTCGTTTATCTCTACAGCTTCTTCTCCCAGGAGGCTGATAAAACTTTCATTGGCTTGTATGATCTTTAATTTTTCATCCAGGATAACCACTGCTGAAGGCAGCTTTTGCAACATGGTTTTCGTGATTCCCGAAGCTTCACTGGCTGCCTCCTTTTCCTTGCGGGCGATTTTTTCTGACTCTTTCAATGCTTCCTGTGCATGTGCCAGTTTTTCGTTGCTGATCTTCAACGATTGAATATGGTTCATGGTGTTCCTGGATGCATAGAAGCTGCACATTTCAGGAACAGCCAGTTTCTGGGCAATGGCTACTGCAAAATCATAGCATGAACTGTAACCACACGCTCCGCACCCCCTGTCATTTCCTTCATGGGTACGCAATTCGTCACGGATTTTATCAACCTCTTTTTTTGGTGGAGGTGGTATGCGTTGATCATCCTTCACAAATCCTCTTGTCAGATCTATATCAGCATACGCCTCCATTACTTCTTTGTGTGCCTTGGCATCGTAATCCTTCAGTCTTCTGTGAAGGTAGCGGATGAGCTGACTTCTTCTGAGCCATTTTTTTGCTTCCGGGGATGTTCCCCTGCCCATGATGAACTCCTTGTAAAAAATATTGAAATGGGATTTGATCGAGGTAATGCTCTCCTCGAATTCATTGATGCTTTCAAATATCAGGTCTCCTTCAACGGTAATTACCTTTGACTGGAGTATGGTCTGGTCAATATCTGCTGCTTCAAGGATGCCGCTTGCCAATGGAAAAAGGGAGCCCTTATAGCCAAAAGGTTCGTCGAATTCACTGTACTCAAGGTTTTTTTCATCTATATTGAATTCGCGGAAAAGTTCTCTTAATTCAATGAATGTAAGAACAGTATCTATCTTCTCTTCTTTTGAAATGCTCACTCCTTCCTGCTTGCTTGCGATAAGCGGAGAGATGTAGGCCAAGCGAACATTTTTACCGTACAGCCTCCTGGTCACCCTGGCAGATGCAATCACTGGAGGCATGATAGGGGCCAGGTTCCGGATAAGCTCTGGCTTGTATTTTTCTATGTACATTACAGAGACCGGACAATTTGCAAACAGATAGTATTTTCCCCTGCTTTTATTGATCAGTTGCCTGTATCTTTCGGCCACCAACTCTACACCAAAAGCCACTTCCTGTACGTAAGTAAAACCCAGTTTGCGGACCATGCTTACGAATTTCCTGTAGTCGGTGATATCCGGAAATTCCCCGGCAATAGACGGGTCAAGCAAAGCAGCAACCGGTTCGCTTCCTTTAAGTAACGTTTTTAACTCCTCCTTGCCGTTTCGTATAACAACGGCATCATCGCTGCATACACTATGGCAGTTGCCACAGCCGATACACCTTTCCGGAATGATGGAAGGCTTCGGATGGTCAGATTCGACCTTGATTGCCTTGACCGGGCAAGCCCTTACACAAGCATAGCACGCGGTACACTTTTCCTTGTCGATCTTTAACAATGGCTCCATGCGTTTTCTCTTTAGTAGAATGTTTTTTCAAGCAATTCCACAATATTCGCGGAGTTAACCTGCTCATGCAAGGTGTCATTTATTTTCAATATAGGTCCCCTGCTGCATTCCCCAAAACAATGGTTCCCCTTCAGTACCACCTCACCTTCCAGATGGTGCTCCTTCAGATAGTGCTGAATTGCCTTCAGGGTCTTGTTGTTCCCCCTGCTGAAGCAGGAACTGCCCATGCAGATCTGTATGACCACTTTTTCTCTCATTATCAGCGAATATACAAAGTTAATTCATGCAACTTAAAGCTGCTCTTGCTAAAGCTTTGTCAGTCAATACCAATTTATAACAGGTTTAAATAGCAGTCTAAAATGTATATGGTACAGATAAACAGAAGGTTATTATGGGATAAATGGATTTGTTATTAAGTTTGATTTGAATATTTGTTATAAAAATAACAATGTTTTTATAATAACACTGAAAAGTCTATATTTGTTTTTGATCTGCAAGATAAGGGCTTCTTGCATGAGGGGTCAAATGGTTTTCAAAAGCGCGATATGGAGGAGAACAGAACAGAACAGATTATGCGACAGTTCCAGCATGTGAACAGGGATTCATTGATTCCAATTCTTCAGGCCATGCAGGATGAGTTCGGATATATATCTGACGAAGTGGTGGAAAAGATCGGCGAGCATCTAAAACTGCCTGCCAGTAAAGTGTATGGATTGGCATCCTTTTACAGTCAGTTTACCTTTACGCCCAGGGGTAAATACCATATCAGGGTATGTGATGGTTCTGCATGTCATATCGATCGTTCTGCATCGATTGTAAAGGAGCTTACAAAGCAGTTGGGTATTGGTGATGGGGAGACAACCAGGGACGGAATGTTCAGTCTGGAGGTCGTTGCTTGCATCGGTGCATGTGGTCAATCACCCGTGATTGCAGTGAATTCAGATTATTACCCAAAGATGAAATCAGGAAAAATCAGGGAACTGCTGGAGGAGATCAGGGAAAAACACCGATAAAAGATCATGGAGGAGAACACAAACAGAGGGGATATGCGGGAAATGATCCCGGAATTCGTTGAGAAGAAGTTTTCAGAATATTCCCTGGAGCTGAAGGGGCTTATCAGGGCATTGGACAGAACGGTAGTGAAGGTGCCGCTGATCATGGTAGGGCTGAACACTTCCGGCCGTATCGCTGGAGGTGACAAAGTGATGAATAATGTCAGAAGCTATGTCAGAGACAGGAACATCGATGCAGAGATTGCGGAAACCGGGGCGATTGGACTTGCACTGGAAGAACCCATTCTCAGTGTTCAGCTTCCCGGACGTACCCGGGTGCTGTTTCCCAATGTGCTCCCTGAAGATATATCGATCATCCTGGATGATGTATTTCATCATACAATTCCTGCAGAAAGGGTTCTTGGTCAGATGCGCAACGAAGAGCTGCACGCATGGCCGGATATTCCATTCCTGGATGAACTCTCTTTTTTTGCAAAGCAACACCGTATCCTTCTTAAAAATAATGGGATCATCGATCCGCTCTCCATTGACGAATACATGGCAAATGGTGGCTACAGGGCTTTCCTGCGCGCTATCCGTTACCACACCCTTGAGGAGATTTGTATTTTAGTGGAAGAGAGTGGATTGCGGGGACGTTCAGGTAGCGGATTCCTCACCGGTAAAAAGTGGATGAACGCTCAGCAGACCCCGGCTGAACAGAAATACCTGGTATGCAATGCCGAGGAAAGTGACCCTGGAGCTTTTATGGACCGTGCACTGATGGAGGGAAATCCTCACCAGCTCATAGAGGGGATTAGCATAGCTGCGTATGCCATTGGTGCTACAAAAGCCTATATTTATATCCGGTCCGATTATTATGACTCCATTAGAAAGCTTGCCGCAGCGATCCGGGATGCCAGGAATTATGGCATTCTTGGCCATAATATTTTTAACAGCGGCTTTAACCTGGAGATCAGTATCCGTAAAGGTCCCGGAGCTTTTGTTTGTGGTGAGGAAACCGCATTGATTGCCAGTATGGAAGGTAAGCGTGGCATGCCTCAGTCCAAACCACCTTACCCTTCAGTAAGGGGGTTTCATAAAAAGCCGACGGTGGTGAATAACGTAGAGACCCTTTCCAATGTTCCTCATATCATTGCCAACGGGGCAGATTGGTACAGGAATATTGGTACAGGTGATTGTACAGGAACGAAAATATTTTCTGTGAGTGGCCGTGCCAGAACCAAGGGTTTGATCGAGATTCCTATGGGAACAAAACTCGATGTGTTGGTGAATGAGATCATTGGCGGAAGCAGACCTGGCCATACACTGAAAGCAGTACATATCGGCGGACCTTATGGTTGTATTATACCTCCTGAAAAGATGGGTATTTCGATCTGTTTTGAGGCGTTTAAAAAGGAAGGGGCCATCATGGGGGCAGGTGGGATACTGGTCTTGGATGAGAAAACCTGTATCGTTGATCTTGTAAAATATTTCATGGACTTCATGAAACAGCAAAGTTGTGGCAAATGTATTCCCTGCCGGGAAGGAACAAAGCGGATGTCGGAGTTGCTGAATGAAATTACCAGGAAGCCGGCAGTAGAGGATCAGCACGATACGCTGGAGAAGTTTCGGGGACTCATACAGCTCGAGAAACTGGCGGAAGTCATGCATGATACGTCGCTATGCGGCCTGGGTCAGTTGGCACCCAATCCACTGATGAGTTCTCTGAAGCATTTTCGTGAAGAGTTTGAAGAACATATTTTCGACCGGCATTGTAAACCGAATGTATGCAGGGAACTGCGTACCTATTATATTGATGTGGAGTTGTGCACCGGCTGTACGATATGTGCTAAACGTTGTCCTGAGGAGGCGATCATTGGCACAGAAAAGCATCCTTTCTTTATCGTACCTGATAAATGTACGGGGTGTGGCATATGCAAAGAGGTTTGTAAATTCAGTGCGGTTTTCTATAATTGACAGCAGGAATCAGGATGATGATTAAGATCGAAGTTAATAACAGGACCTTCAGCGTTAACAGGGGAGACACCATTCTGGCAGCATTGAGGAACAATGGAATTCAGGTTCCGACATTATGTAGTATGAGTGATCTGTCTCCTACAGGCGCCTGCAGGATGTGCGTGGTAGAGGTTGAAGGGTTTGAGAGCCTGGTACCCGCATGCTCTTTCAGGGTGGAGGAATGGATGAAGATAAAAACGCATAGCGCCAGGGTTTTGCAGGCCAGGAAAACCAATGTGGAGTTGCTGCTTTCCAGTCATCCGGACGATTGCCTTTATTGTGAGCGCAATGGGAATTGTGAGCTTCAGAAACTGGCCGAAGATCTGCACGTGAGAAACCGAAATATCCAGGGTCATAAAAGCAGTTTTAAGATTGATACCTCCAGTCCTGCGATTATCAGAGACCCTGGTAAATGTATTCTCTGTGGAAGGTGCGTCAGGGTTTGCGAGGAGATTGCCGGCGTATCAACGATCGATTTTGAGCGGAGGGGAGACAGACTGATGATCGCCACTGCTATGGCAGAGCCATTACATTTCTCAAGCTGTATCGAATGTGGTATGTGTGTAGTATCCTGTCCTACAGGAGCCCTCACTGACCATGCCCAGTTTCAGGAGCTGGCTGACTCACTGGATCAGGTTGAAACCACTGTAACCGCACAATATACTCCAGAGGTTCCTGTTTCCCTGGCAGAAGAATTTGGTTTTAAACCGGGAACTGATCTGAAGGGAATCATCAATAATGCACTCCGCAGGATCGGATTTGATTATGTGTTTGAAACAGCCTGTTGTGGTGATATGTATATAGTGGAGCAGGCTTCTGAATTCATATCACGTTTTATGAAAAAGGAAAACCTTCCTTTGATCTCCTCTCGCTGTACGGCATGGGTAAATTATGTGGAAACATTTCAGCCCGCATTGATATCCCATCTTACCCCGGTGCGTTCACCCCACCAACTCACAGGGAAACTGATCAATACATGGTTTGCCCAGATGAAAAAAATCCCCGCCAATCGAATTCACAATGTATTGATTACAAACTGTATAGCGTCTAAAGGAGAAGTGAACAGGCGTGAGTATGCAATGAATAATTCACCTGATATCGATTTTGTGCTGACTACCAGGGAACTTGCGCGATTGATAAAATTGAATGGTATTGATATACAAAGTCTTGAAGCTGAACCGTCCGACGGGCCTTTTCATGCAGTGAGTTCTGCAGGTAAATTGCTCGCTATTGCTGGTGGTGAGACAGAGGCAACTTTGAGAACAGTATACCATGAAATTGCTAAAAAGGAGATGCAGGAGTCCCGCCAGGCAAAATTGCGGGGCAATAAGTCGGTTCGCGAGGAGATGATCAGCACTCCAAAAGGAGATATTTCAGTTGTAGCTGTCAGTGGTTTAAAAAATGCAATTAAGTTGCTGGAGGAGGTTAAGGATGGGAAAAGAACGTATGATTTTATTGAGGTAATGGTGTGTCCCGACGGATGCGTAAATGGCGGCGGACAGTCTATTCCTGCCAGGGAGCAATCAATAAAGGCACGCGTTAAAACCATCAACGAGCTTGATAAGAATGAAGCGATAAAAGCTGCACATAAAAACACTGCTGTAGCAAAAATATATCAGGAATTTGCACGTGGTCCAAGGACGGATGAGAGCAAGGAACTGTTTCTGACCCGCTTTGAGGCCCGAAAAGTTCTCAGATGATGACCTTGTATTGGTCTTCCGGCACCCATGTTCGCCAGGTGCTGTTATTTTTGATCTTTTTTGTATATTGTTCAAAAAATAACACACAAAAGAAAGGGTCCGTTCTTTTTGTAGTTGCCTGTTGCTGAACAATAATGACAAAAATATATAGCGGCCGTATGATCACCGGCACAGATGTGAAGTCTGTAAGCAGAAAATAATACACAGATTATGAAGTTACCGGAAAGAACAGTTGAACGTATCAGTGAGTACCGCCGAACGCTGCTTAACTGTCTTGCTGACGGGAAAACACACATTTACTCTCATGAGCTGGCACAGATGCACCATAACACTGCTGTTCAGGTACGCCGTGATATTATGTTCATCGGTTACAGTAGCATGCAGAGAAAAGGGTATGACGTACAGGAGTTGATCGATGTGATCGGTAAAATCCTCGATAGTGAAAAAGTCCTTAATGTGGCCGTAGTAGGGATCGGCAACCTGGGAAGAGCCATCACATCCTATTTTATGGGAAAGCGTTCCAAACTGAATATCGTTGCCTCTTTCGATGTGGATCCCAGCAAGGTTGACAGGGTCATTGCAGGGGTGAAATGTTATGCGATCAATCGGTTGCATGAAATCATCAGGGAAAAAAATATTTCCATTGCCATTATTACTGTACCGGCTGATCAGGCCAGGGAGATTGCTGAAAGCCTTCACCTGGCAGGGGTGAAGGGATTACTTAATTTTACAACAGTTCCGCTGAATGTCTCACCGGAAGTTTACATTGATGAATACGACATGGTGACTTCCCTTGAAAAGGTGGCCTATTTTGTTAAGATGCAGAATTCAACTGCAGAAATATAATGTCAATCCATTGGGATAATACTGATGAAGGAAGATCAGATGGAAAGAAGAATCGGTGCAACCGTTATTATTGTTGAGGAGAATCAACGGATTGATTCTCTGAACAAAATTCTTTCTGCGCATTCAGAAGTGTTGCTGGGCAGGCAGGGCATTCCACTTAGGGATAGAAAACTTAACGTAATTTCCCTGGTATTTGAAGGAACTACAGATGAGATCGGGGCCCTTACGGGTCAGCTTGGAAAACTTCCTGGCATCCGGGTCAGATCGGTCTTCGCTACCTGATACCTGATATTTTAGTTTTTTTATTCGAATGAATCTGTGAACCCTCAAAAGGTTGCCTTTTCTCGACGTTGTATATTTTGTTTCACGGAGCGCATCGTCAAGGCGGTTTTTGTTCATCCTCTTCTGTTTTGTACCACAGTAATATTCTTGTTCAATGAACAGGGTTTTTTGGTACAAAATGTTAAAATACCCCCGTATTTTTGTTAAAACCACAAATCGTAACAACTTTTTTGATCCAAACAGGTTAATATTGCTGAAAGTAATTGTTGGGGTGCAAGGCAGATTGTCAATCTTCGTAAAATATTAGGAAGAGAAACAATCTGCCTTATTTTTTTCTCTAAACTCTCCACCCTCTAAACTCTCCACCCTCTAAACTCTCCACCCTCTAAACTCTCCACCCTCTAAACTCTCAACTATGTTTTAAGACAGCCTTCACCCTGTCCTTTTTTTTCCTCCCTTTTCTATCTTTAAGCGTTAAAAATAACGACACATGATAACGCATCAACTTACAGAACCTCAAAGTATTGTGGTAATCGGGGCTTCTAATAATATTACCAAACCCGGAGGCAAGATTTATTTCAGTATTAAAAATGGGACTTTCAACGGATCTCTCTATGCCGTCAACCCGAAAGAGGAACAGATTCAGGGGGACCCCTGCTTCCGGGATATGAATGATCTGCCCGCAACTGACCTGGCGGTACTCGCCATTCCTGCAAAACTCTGTGCTGACGCGGTGGAATTTCTGGCTTCCCGGAAGTCGGTCCGTGCATTTATCATTATCTCTGCCGGATTCAGTGAAGAGAATGAACAGGGAGCAGTGATAGAGCAAAAGATTGTTCAAATCTGCAACCAACATAAAGCTTCGCTAATAGGACCCAATTGTATTGGGGTGATGACGCCCGGGTACCAGGGTGTCTTTACAATGCCAATACCAAAGCTGGACCCGGCCGGATGTGATTTTGTCTCGGGAAGCGGCGCTACTGCTGTTTTCATTATGGAGGCGGGACTGCAAAAAGGGTTGAAGTTCAACAGTGTGTTCTCAGTTGGGAATTCTGCACAAAACGGGGTGGAAGATGTGCTGGAATATTTGGATCAAACGTACCGTGACGGAGTAAGCTCCCGGGTCAAGATGCTCTATTTTGAGGCCATAGGGAATCCTGAAAAGCTGCTGAGGCATGCTGCCAGCCTGATCCGCAAAGGCTGCAGGATCGCTGCTATAAAGGCAGGTACCTCTTCTGCCGGCAGCAGGGCTGCCTCATCGCATACCGGTGCTATGGCCAGTTCAGATCAGGCAGTGGATGCACTCTTCCGAAAGGCCGGAATAATTCGCTGTTATGGGAGGGAGGAACTGACCACTGTAGCTTCTGTATTGCTTTATCCTGAACTTCCGAAAAGAAACTATGCGATTATTACCCATGCAGGTGGTCCGGCTGTGATGCTTACCGACGCACTTGCAGAGGGTAACCTGGACGTTCCTCAAATCGAAGGAGAGGATGCGGATACGCTCCTGACACAGCTGTTTCCCGGATCATCCGTGGCGAACCCTATCGACGTTCTTGCGACGGGCACTGCAGCGCAGGTGAGAACATGCCTGGATTACTGTGAGAATAAATTTGATGAGATCGAGGGTGTGATCCTGATCTTCGGTACTCCGGGACTAACCCCTGTTTACGATGTGTATGAAGCGTTGCATCAGCATATGCTTCATGCAGTAAAACCAGTTTTTCCTGTACTTCCCTCAGTTACAACTGCAGCAGACGAGGTGCAGCATTTCCTCTCTCACGGGCATATGAATTTTCCTGACGAGGTGCAACTGGGTAGGGCTCTTGTGAAAATACATTTAACACCTGAACCGGCAGCGGAAGACATTTTCCTTGACGGGATCAATATGAGGGCGATACGTGCTATTATTGATGAGGCCGCTGATGGATACCTGGCGCCTCCCCAGGTCAGTGCCCTAATCTCTGCGGCTGGAATTCCCATGGTAAAAGAGGCGGTTACGTCCGATCCTGAAGAGCTGAAAGAGCTGGCAGGAAATGTTGGCTTTCCCCTGGTAATGAAGGTTGTTGGACCAGTCCACAAGACTGATGTTGGCGGGGTGGTCCTCGGCATACAAAATCCGGAGCAACTTATGGATTCTTATGCAAACATGAAAGAGATTGAGGGATTCACCGGGGTGCTTATTCAACCTATGCTTAAGGGTCACGAACTTTTTGTTGGTGCAACTTATGAACCGGATTACGGGCATATCGTGATGTGTGGCCTGGGAGGAATCTTTGTGGAGGCGCTGAAGGACATCTCTACCGGGTTGGCACCACTCACATTTCCGGAAGCTACAACGATGATCCGATCACTCAGGTCCTACAAACTACTCACCGGACTCAGGGGACAGCAGCCTGTAGATATCCGGAAATATGCCGGGATTATTGTAAGGATCTCATCTGTGTTGAAGCATGCCACTGAAATCAAAGAGCTCGATATGAATCCGCTGATTGCCGGAGAAACAGGCGTATTGGTGGTTGATGCCAGGATCAGAATAGAAAAAGCAGTTCCATAACACATGTGGATTATGTTGAACGGCACCATGTTTTCCATTCACAATTTTTAATTTCACGCTGCAAATAGCGATCTATGAGAAATACACCGGTCAAAGCGGAAATTGTCAGCAAGGTCATAGAAGATTTTGGAATCCATCCGGTAGGGAAAGGATCTATCCGGGAGATCGTAAAAATTGTCAACGACATCCAGGAGATTACCGGGATAGAGTATATCCGCATGGAAATGGGCGTTCCCGGACTGGATCCTGCCGCGGTAGGCGTGGAGGGGGAAATCGCAGCATTGAAAGCAGGTGTAGCATCAAAATATCCAAATATTGAGGGAATTCCACCGCTCAAAAAAGAGATATCAAGGTTTGTCAGACTTTTCATGGATCTTGAAATACCGGCTGAATGCTGTATTCCGACGGTAGGATCAATGATGGGTGGGATGGCCTCATTTATGGTGGTGAACAGGTCTGATTACAACCGGACAGGTACACTGTTCCTGGATCCGGGGTTTCCTGTACAGAAACAGCAGTGCCTGGTCCTTGGACATGAATATGGCTCATTCGACCTTTATGATTTTCGCGGAGATAAGCTGGAGGCCAAGCTGGAAGAGGAGATCAATCTCGGCAGGTACTCATCCCTGCTCTATTCAAATCCAAATAACCCTTCATGGATTTGTCTGACGGAGAAGGAACTGGAGATTATAGGCCGCATCTCAAGGAAATATGATGTGACGGTCATTGAGGACCTGGCCTATTTTGGAATGGATTTCAGGAGGGATATGTCCAGACCGGGTGAGCCGCCCTACCAACCCACCGCGGCGAAGTATACGGATAATTATGTACTGCTGATATCCAGTTCAAAAGCCTTTAGCTATGCGGGACAGCGGATTGGTATGATGGTGATCTCACCCACCCTTTTTAACAGGAAATTTATCGACCTGAAAAGGTACTATAGTTCAGATAAGTTCGGGCACGCGATGATCTATGGCTCGCTGTATGCATTGTCTGCAGGTGCTTCTCATACTCCACAATACGGACTCGCTGCCATTTTGAAGGCAGTGAACGATGGGGAGTTTAATTTCATAGATGTGGTGAAGGAGTATGGTAAGAAGGCTAAGATCATGAAGGAACTTTTTGTTAAATATGGTTTTCGGATCGTTTATGAAAGAGACCTGGATGAACTTATTGCTGACGGATTCTATTTTACCATCGCCTATCCGGGGTTTGACGGAACGGAACTGGTGGAGGAACTGCTCTACTACGGTATTAGCGCTATTGCATTGAATATCACCGGAAGCGCTTATCCTGAAGGATTGAGGGCCTGTGTTTCACAGGTGCGTAGGGACCAGTTTGATGACCTTGAAGCGCGGCTTAGAAGTTTTTCTGAAGATCATCCTCAACAGTAATATATATAGTCTATAAATAAATGTGTTTTGGGATGAATCGATTGATAGGGGGGTGTTTTTTTTTTATAATTCTGAGGTTATCCATACTTTGTGCGTTTAAATTTTGATTGCCGGTGACCAGAGATTCCGGTGCAGTGTTCAAATATTAAAATCTGAATTATGGCAAAATTAAGAGGAGCAATAGTGGTCGACACTGAGCGATGTAAAGGTTGCGAGTTATGCGTGGTAAACTGTCCTACCGACACCATTGCCATGGCAAAGGAGGTGAACGGAAAAGGTTACCATTATGCCTATATGGAAGTTCCGGAGAATTGTACCGGTTGTTCAAACTGTGCAATTGTATGTCCGGATGGCGTAATTACTGTTTACAGGGTTAAAGTATAAAATAAAAATAGATATGGGGGAACTTCGATTAATGAAAGGAAATGAGGCTATTGCTGAAGCAGCAATCCGGGCAGGTATGGATGCATACTTCGGATATCCCATTACTCCTCAGTCTGAAGTATTGGAATACCTTACCCTGGAACGTCCGGAAGAACGTACAGGAATGGTTGTGCTTCAGGCCGAAAGTGAAATTGCTGCGATAAATATGGTCTACGGTGCAGCAGGTACCGGAAAAAAGGTGATGACATCTTCATCCAGTCCGGGCATCAGCCTGAAGATGGAAGGTATCAGCTATATCGCAGGTGCTGAATTGCCCTGCCTGATTGTGAATGTGGTTCGCGGAGGACCGGGACTGGGGACGATTCAGCCTTCACAGGCTGACTATTTTCAGGCTACCAAGGGCGGAGGGCATGGAGATTATCGCCTGTTTGTGCTTGCACCTGCTTCTGTTCAGGAGATGGCTGATTTTGTTGGCCTGGGAATGGAAATGGCATTCAAGTACAGGAACCCTGTGATGATCCTCTCCGACGGACTTATCGGGCAGATGATGGAAAAAGTGGAACTGCCCGAACAGAAGGAGCGGACCACCACGTTCGATCAGAGCTGGGTGATCACGGGTAAAACAAAGAAGAGGGAAAGGAATATCATTACTTCATTGAACCTTGATTCCGAATTGCAGTATGAGCATAACCTGAAGCTTCAGGAGAAGTATAAACGCATGAAGGAGGATGTAATGTTTGAGACTTTCGATTGCGATGATGCAGAATTTCTCCTGGTAGCCTATGGCTCCAGCTCACGTATATGCCAGAAAGCAGTGAGCGTAGCCCGCAGCCGTGGCAAGAAGCTTGGCTTGCTACGCCTTGTCACACTCTTCCCGTTTCCCGAAGAGATCATTATCAATTTGTCAAAGCAGGTAAAGGGAATCCTGGCTGTCGAACTTAGCGCAGGACAGATGGTTGAGGATGTAAAACTGGCAGTAAATGGCAGGATTCCGGTTTATCATTTTGGTACTCCAGGGGGAAAGATTCACTCCCCGGATGATGTGTTAAATGCAATTGAAGAAAAATTAATGGGAGGGTATTAAATGGAAATCAAAGACATTATAAAACCGGAAAACCTGGTCCATAAGCGCACACCGCTGATGACCGATGCAACATTGTCTTATTGTCCTGGTTGCGGACATGGCACCGTGCATCATCTGATAATGGAAGTGGTCGAAGAGATGGGTATCCAGGAGGATACGATCGGCATCGCTCCCGTAGGATGCTCTGTGCTGGCATATGACTTTATGGATATTGACATGTCTCAGGCGGCCCACGGCCGTGCCCCGGCTGTAGCCACAGGTATTAAACGACTGTGGCCCGATAAGTATGTATTCACCTACCAGGGGGATGGCGATCTCGCAGCGATTGGGACCGCAGAGACGATCCACGCATGCAACCGGGGGGAGAATATTGTGATTATCTTTATTAACAATGGCATTTATGGTATGACTGGTGGACAGATGGCTCCTACGACCCTGGAAGGTATGAAATCATCTACTACACCGTATGGCAGGGATCATAAAAAAATGGGTCATCCATTGAAGATCACAGAACTGGTGGCACAACTCCCGGGAACAT
>JAGYMF010000034.1 GCA_018400695.1 Bacteroidales bacterium
ATGAGATTCTCATTATAGGTCCTTCCACAGGCGTCGTGGAGACCAGGGTCGCTGAACTGAGGGTCGCTGAAAAAAATGTGGAGAAGGCAATAAAAGGGGAACAATGTTCAATACCTTTAGATACACTGGTCAGGAAGTCAGATAAGTTGTATAAGGTTATCCATAAAAAACCGGACCCTTCTGGTTCTTCCGCAACCTGATCATTTCACCAGGCTTCCTTCAATTAAAAACACCTGCGGTAATCACCTGTTCAGTACAATCCTGAATACTGTCTTTATACCCGGTTCGGACGATACTACGTAAATTCTTCCGTTATGATAGGTCTCGATGATCCTTTTGGTGAGCGAAAGTCCCAGTCCCCAGCCCCTTTTCTTTGTGGTATAGCCGGGCTTGAAAATGGTCTTGAATTTCGATTTGGGGATCCCCTTGCCGTTATCTTCAATGTCGATGGTAATGCTCTCTTTTGCCGGAACACACCTGATGGTTAACGTGCCAGATCCCTCCATGGCATCCATGGCGTTTTTACAAAGGTTTTCAATGACCCAGTCAAGCAATGTCTCATTGACAGGGACCATAACCTGTCCTGCAGGCAGTTCCGTTTTGAACCCAATGCTGCGCCCCATCCTTGTTTTCAGATAGGAAAGGCTGTTCTCAATGACTTCCACGATATCCTTTTCTTTCAATGCAGGTTTTGAACCTATTTTGGAAAAACGGTCAGCTATCCTGATAAGCCTGTTGGAATCCTTTTCAAGCTCATTGGTCGCTGAGGGGTCAGCTCCGGTCTGTTTTAATATTTCAACCCAGCCGGACAGGGAAGAAATGGGGGTGCCAAGCTGATGTGCTGTTTCTTTGGAAAGGCCAGTCCAAACCTTGTTTTGTTCTGCCTTGCGCGACACGCTGAAGGCTACATAGGACACCCCGATGAAGAGCATGATCACTGCCAGCTGAAAATAGGGGAAAGCAGCCAGCTTTCTGAGCAGGTTGGAGTTGCGGTAATAGAGGAACTGATACGAATTGTTTCCCAGGTCTATGACAATGCTGTCATTTTCGCTTTTCATCTTTTCCAGTGATTTCTCAAGGTACACCTGCTTCTGCAGCCTGGTGGTGTCGAGGTTCCTGTGCGCCATGATCCTTCCTTTGTCGTCTGTCAGGATAACCGGTATCTGTGTGTTGTTCTCAAGTACCTCCAGTGGAAAAAGGATGCTGTTGTCTGATGGATCCGGATTGGCAAGTATCCGCGTGGCTTCAGCCCATAATTCGATTTTCTTGCGTTCATCCACAGCAATGCTTTTCACCAGCCTGTTGGTATAATACAGCGAACCGGCGCCAATAACTACGGCGGAAAGAAAAAGAAGGTATTTCCAGCGTTGCTTCTGTTCGTATATGCTCACTTTATAGATTTTTAAAGATCATCCTTATCAAAAACGAAATCTGGTACAGGTTTCTTGTCCGAAGCTGGTTTTCTTTTCCACCACCTGCTTTTTTCCTCCTCTGTGGCAGGGATGGTGTCTGGTTTCTCTTCCTGGGAAAAGGTAAATCGTAACGCCGGATCGCTTTTGACTGGCTGGTTGTTCAAAAGAACAGAATCCTTCCTGAACATTCCGAACTCCTCATTCAGGATTGTCTTTAATTCCGTCTTTTCCTCTTTGAGATCCGATCTGATTTTTTTCATGGCCCGCGCTTCATCGTAATTTATAACGGTCCCGTTGCCGGTATCGGATATTACGAGAAAAATGGTGCGCTGATCATTGGGGTCCACAGCTATATTGAATTCCTCTTTTCCTGCACTCTTTGCTTTGCTGAAAAGTAGTTCCGACAGCTTTGTAGCCACATGGTATTTGAATTTTTTATCAAACCCATGTGTTCCGGAAGCTTTCAGATTAAGTGCAGATGAGCGGATATCCATCTCGGGGACGGTGATGAGGTTGTCGCGGATCAGAACTGTATTGCTGAGGTTGGAAAAGTGAACATCATCCATCCTGTCAATCCGGAGGAAATCGGATAGCCTTATCAACGGTTCAAATGCAGTAAGCCTGCCATTATCAATGGTAAAGCTGTTAGTAGAGACAATATCAGCACTGTTAATTTTTAGATCCTGATTGATCGAGGCAGAAAATTCTGATTCACCTGAAATCCTGCCTGAAAGATGATCGTGTGTAATGAAATCCTGTCCAAAATCATTGAATGAACGGAAGATGTCCCCGATCTCAACATGGTTGAATTTGGTGCTCATATTCAGGTGGTGCAGCGGAAGGTCCAGTCCGGTCAGCATTATATTTGAGTTAATCAATCCGTTCATGGTTTTCATAGACAGAGGAAACAGGTACAGGTTGGGATAGGCGTAGATCAGGTTTCCGGTAACCTCACGGGTACGGATATCTCCCCTGGTAATCCTGTCAATCCTGAATGCAAGACTGGCATCAAAGTTTTCAGGATAACGAAGTGTATGCTCCCCATCCTCCTCTTTACGGAAGGTATTTATCCAAGCATCAACATCAATGTTACTGCTGTACACAGTACCCTCCAGCTGCGGATCGCCAGACCCGTTGATGACCGATAACGGATCATTGATTGAAAGGTTTATGTGGAAGTCGGTATTATTTAGATAACCAGAGACATCTGTCAACCATTTTTCTGTTTCCAGAACAACATTTCCTTTGAGGTTGTTCAGCTGAATATCGGCCTGTTCTGCTTCAGCCCGAAGGTTATCGAGATGAATAATGCCTTCCGGTGATAACACAAGCTGCCTGGCCTTGCCTGGCTTTCCCTCAATCGTTCCATTTATGGTTAGTTCAGGCCTGAGGGTTCCTTCGTGGATGAGGATGGGCAGGTTTTTTATGTATGGTTGCAACTCCGCAGCGATAATATCACCTGAAAAGGTAGATACAATACTGGGCTCCAGGAGATTGTCCAGCCTGAATGTCCCCCGGATCCTTGAACCACCAACCTGCGCGAAGATGGACTGCAGTTCGATGGTGGCAGAGGTTATGTTTCGTAGCTCCCCGTTGTCATAGCTCCCTTTTAGTGATATGGACCGCAGGTGTAACGAAGGGTTTAAAAGATCCAGGGATGCTCCGGAAGTGGAGAAATCAGCCCGTATCCGGGGAGATTGGGTAGGCCCGGTCAGCCCTTTTACTCCAACTGATACATTAAAGTTACCCCTGCCCTCAATTCCCGGGGGAATGTTGATGTAACCGGAAAGTATACGGGATATTAATTCAATACCAATCTTTTCCCCGGTAAAATGAAGATCAACGGCTGTTTCTCCCGGACGAACAGGGAAGGCCGTGCCAGAAATGGCTGCGGAGAGCGAACCAATGACCAGCTCCCCTTTTGAAATGAAAAAACGTTTATCTTCAACCTTCAGAGAGATGTTGGAGCTAATCTCCTGGTGGTTAAGGTACAGAACATCATGATTCATGATGACATTTACAAAAGCTTTTCCCCCGGCCTGGAGTGAAGACCGCTGTTCAAAAAAATCCCCCTTCAAAAAAAACGCTTTCAGCAGAACATCTGCCCGTATATTTTTGGCCTTGTTGATGAAAAGGAGATCTGTGTTTTTTATGGTCATCCCATTCATTTCAATCAGTACCGGTTGTCCATTCATCTTTTTCCCATGGCCAATCGCGAAATTACCGCTACCGGAGGAATCGATCAGAATCCTCATTAAACCGTTTTGTGCCTCAATCTTTTTTAGCACGTACTCTTTTCTTAAAAGATCGATGAGGCTGAATTGCACATAGACCCTGTCGGCAGCAAAAAGAGTGTCCGGAGAAAGTGTCGTAAATTCATTTCGGTTGAAACGGGTACCCGATTCGACCACCACATCACTGAAAAAGACGGTGGAATTTGGAAATTTTTTTAGTAGACTGATTCCAATTTCTCCTGCATGGATGTTTGTATTTAACTGTTTATTTAGAAGATCATTTGCAAACACCTTAATATCATCACTGTAAAATTTCACAATGACTACACTGGTGATCACCGATAATAGAAAAAGGATGATCAGGGTTGCAGCGAAATATTCGAGTATAATGCGAATTCTTCTCACAATGGCTCCTTGCTGGAATCATGGTTAGGTCAGGAACATGGAAATATCCTCATCAGCTTGCATTTCTACAGGATCTTTACCAAACCGGAAGACCCTGACAGGCCTGGAACCGATGAGTTTCATCTTTTTGTTTTCCACCCGAAGAATACATCCCTCCCTCAGCCCCAGTACGGTCATCTGCTTATTGACTTCCAAAAACTCAGTGATACGGTCCTCCCTGGTTTCACCTGCATGGCCATCTGGATTGCCGTCGAGGTAGTGTGGATTGATCTGGAACGGGATGAGATCAAAAGCCTCAAAATTGTCGGGCTGAACAATCGGCATGTCGTTCGTTGTTCTGATGGTGGGACAGGCCATATTCGATCCCGCACTCCAGCCGATATAAGGTGTGCCGTTCAGTACTTTATCCCTTATAGGATTGATCAGGCCGTTATCGCGGATCATTTTAATGAGATGAAATGTGTTGCCGCCGCCAACAATGATTGCTTCAGCTTCCCTGACCGCTTTAACAGGGTTGCCGTATTCATGGATGGAGCGAATATCGTGTCCAATTTCATTGAAGCGGTTTTTCACCTTTTCTGCGTAAGCATCAAAAGTCATGGTGACTCCTGCATATGGAAGGAACAGCCCCGTCATCTTCTGTTCTCCCAGAAAATTGCGAATCTCGTTTTTCGGGTAATCAAGGTATGGCTCACCTGCGTTGGTTGAATTACTGATTAGTAATAGCCTCATTAGATATTGATTTTAGTTTCCCCAAAATTACAATAATCTGAGACAGCAGAACAGAAAGTTTTCAAGAAACAGGCCGAACTGTATCGGCCGGTGTACAGAGTGGTTGCTGCTGAACGAAGCAGGAATAGCAGGTGTGGTGATCTGCTTTATTTGGATTTCTTCTTTATCCGGTCAGAAATATCGATAATGGCACCCCTGAAACCCCTGAGCTTGTTGTTGCGGTGGATGCGGTTGGTATAGACCAGGCAGGGCAGGGTGGATCCGTCTTTTCTGACAGCCTTGTAGGTGACGGAACTTTTTGATTCGTCTCCCAACACGAGGGGACCGCTTTCGGTTTTTAGAACAGCGGTGATGTTCATCCCCTCTTCGACCTCTTCAGGAGTAAACTGAAAGGTGTTCAGCCAGCTGCTGTTCACATAAGTGAGATTCCCGAACTGATCTGTTTCAAAGACTGCCTGAGGCAGGTTGTTGGCCAGTTGCCTGTACTTTTCTTCATTTTCAGTAAGTGCAAGCTGTGACCTTTGAAGATCTTCTTTCTCTTTCTTGATCTGCTCAATCAGAAGCCTGAATTCCTGGTACAGTATGGAGGTCTCATAATTTTCAAAATAGGGATCAAGGTTGTCATGCAGCCTGAGGTTGTTGCCTGAAAGATTTTTAATGTGGGAGGTGAGTTTTGTCAGTGGAGCCGCAATCTTTACAGAGATTCTGCGACTGAGTAAAATGCTGGTCAGCAAGAAGATAAAATAGAAGAAGGCGTAAAAGATCTCGAGGGTGCGGAACAGCTCTACCTTCTTAATTTCTGCCCGGTTAATGATCGTGTTGAAGCGCATTTCGATGCGCTCTTCCAAACGACTTATTTCAAGTTTTTTGCCGGATTCAGGGGTTCTGATGCCCATCTTTTTCTCAATGGCAACCAGTGCATTGAACTCAGCCTGGTAATTGTTGATGAGACCAATGATTTTCTCCCGATCCGTTTTTCCGATGGCAGGATCTTTTTTGACTTGCCGGACCAATGCTCCGGCAAGTTCATTCAGTTTGGTGATGTATTCTGCTTCATTGCGGATGATGTAGTCCTTCTCATGACGCCTGAGCCCAAGCACATCGGTCTGATTCAATTGAGGAAAACCTTCAAGTTGGTGCACAAAACTTCTCATTGTTCCGACAATTCCAAAGTCCTTAAACCCTCTTTGTCTGGTAAGATCAGCGAGTTCGATGAAAACCTTGTTGTAGTACTTCAGATCGGCCATTAAACTATCCATTGAAGGTCCGATACCCATTCTTGATATGTAGCTTCCGTCCTTCAGGGTGCTCAATTTGGCAATGGCTTCATTGAACTGCTGTGCATGTTCGTTCAGAAGATCACTCTCCCCGGTTTTGAAAAACTGTTGGTTCAGTGTTTCATCACTGAAAAAGGCGTCTGCAAGATTAAAGTTCTTCTGAACATCCAGGTGAAGTTCATAAATGGCTCCTGTGATATTTGTGATGTTTGATTTTTGATGGATATAGAGCAGGTTGAAACCAAGGAACATCAGGATTACAAGCACAGAAAATGTCAGAAACCACGCTAATAATGTATTTCTTAATGTTTTTTTCATTGTGACCGGTCAATCAATCCGGTCCTGCAAAAATATTAAAAGGCGGCTCATTCAGTGTGATCAGGATATTAATTTATAGTGAAGAAAAGGTTTCCCCCCCCACTCCTGATATTGTGAAAAATGCTGGATGAAAAAAATCCGGACCATGCGATCCGGATTCAAGATTGGCGTTTTCATTCATCAGAATGAGAGAAGATTCAATCCCACACTGAAAGGGTAAATTTCCGGGTCGGCTGTTTCGCCGAAGAGCGGTGAAAAATAGTAGGTGGCAAAAAGATTGATGGCCCTGTAACCAATCCTTACGGTAGCTCCGTACCTGAAGGGCGCCAGGCTGAAATCGTCTTTTACTTTCTGTTTGCCTCCGTCAACGTATTTGATCTTTGTCTTTGAACCCAGTTTGAGGCCGCCCGTAACGCCGCCGGAGATGTGGATCCTCTTTTTCCCGGCCGGTATCTGAAATTCAAGCAGCAGAGGGGCCGTGAGATAGGTCATCGATAGTTTGGATTTGGTAATGCCTGCATCAGGTTCCGGGGGTTTGTTAACAATGTTTCCGTCTACCTCTTCAATGGAATTGTGGTTGTCAAAAACATAATTGGAAAATTCAAACCCCATCCCGGTTACCATCCCGGCATAAGAGGTGCCGAGTCCAATGCCATATTCCAGGAAATTGATGTTCCAGTTCCATGACCTGGTGGTGTTGAGATTCATAAAACCTCCGGTATGAAGGGTGTAATCCGGATTCATAAAGTTGTTCATTCCCAACTCAATACCGGCATAGTGTGGCTTGAATTTTTTTGTACGTTTCCGCTCATTTTGTTCTTTTTCTTCTTTTTTCGCGGCCGATTTATCATCATTCATGTCGATAATATCGATGGTATAACCGTCTTCTCCTTCTACTACGCTCATCCCCTTACTGCCCAACTGGAATTTGGTAGTGTCGCCATTGTCTTCGATAATAAAAATCTCATTCTTCCCCACAGATATTTTTGTTTTATCCGGGGTGTTGAATGACATATCCTCTGCTGAATGCTCTTCAACCGCAGGTACCGTGTCGTTCTGCGCGGTAACCGGTATGATCGTTGTGAGCGCTATTATCCAGATTGTTATTATTTTCATGGTAATCAGTTTTGATGGGATTGTGTCCCCGTTTTAGCGTAGGACGATGAAGTCCGGGTAAAAGTTACAGAGTGTGCTGAATTTTTCGCGGGGATGAAGCCTTATAGATCTATGCCATATGATAATGATTGATTTACCGTATACGTAATTTTAATACACCCATTATTGTAGTTGCTGGTCTGAAAATGGAAGCGGAAAAGCCAGGTGCCGGGAAATTATTCGAAAAATTCTTTTAGCGCCCCGAAATAGGAGGTGTCCCAGCCATCAGTGATATCTTCGAAGGCTTCGTCGGGAATATTGGTGTGCAGCAGCTCTATTTTTGTGAAATATTTTTCAGGAGTCAGGGTAATGGTCACAACGGAAGGTGCCTTCTGTTCTCCGAAATACCACTCCTGCACTACCTTGGTATCAGGTTCAAACTGCAGATTTCTTCCGGTGATGTCCCCACTATACATGGAAAACTCTTCCCCGGCTGTTGTGCTCATCATCGCCTCCTCCCCGGTCCATAGTTCAATAGAAAAAGGATTGGTGATAGCAGCATAAACTTCCGCCGGTGAGGCTTTGATTTTATAGTATTTCTTCAGATTTTTCATGGTTCTTGGTTTTGTTGAAATGGTGTGGCTGGTTGACGGGAGGGTGGTTAAACTCGGATAATTCAATGTGAACGATCCGGTATCCCTTAAACACTTCGATAACGGAGAAAATTACACCATTGATGATAGCCAGTAGTCCGCCAAAGAAGAAGCTGATCGAAACCCAGAAATACCCGTTGATATCAACTCCAGAGCGGATACCAAGCAATACACAGGATACGGCAAAAAAGAGCAGTGCAGCGGAATAACTGACAATGGTGATGCGTACCATGGAGATTCGCTCTATCAGGTGACTGATTTGAAGCTCTATTTTGTCCAGCCGGTTCATTGCATCAATGGATGCTGCATCCTTCACCATGGTGGCAATCCGCTCTTCCTTAAGGAGCCTGATGCGATCGACGACCAGGGAATACCTGCTGTTGGTTGAGAAAAGCAGGATGGAGGATGCAACGATCATGATGCCGGGGACCAGCATCGAATGAAAGAGCTCTGCAGAATTTGGATTCATAACGTTTTTTGGCTGTTTATGCAAATGTGATGATTTCCTGTGAGAGTGACAATATTTACATGTCAATTACTTTGGGTTAGTGGTTAAAATCATGCTGTAGGTATAAATGTAGATTAAAAAGGCCGGAGTAGCCGGCCTTTTTAAGTTAAATATTGAAGGAAAAGTTACTTCAATACAAAGTTGATTGGGAAAGTAAATTGTACATTAACTTTCTTCCCTTCCTGTTTGCCAGGCTGCCAGGTTGGTGATGACATTACAACCCTGAGGGCCTCTTCATCCAGTGCCGGGTCTGCTGAACGAACAATAGCGGCATCCTCTACAACGCCTTTGGCATTCACGGTAAACTGAACGACCACGCGTCCGCTGATGCCGTTTTCAGCAGCAACTTCCGGATACTCCAGGTTCTCTCCAATATACTTTCTGAATTCAACGCCAGCGTCACCTCCGTTAAAGGTTGGCATCTCCTCGACGACAAAGAAGATTTCCTTTTCAGCTGTGATTAACTTTTGTTTGGAAGCAGGATTCTGGTCATCTGCTGTTTCATTGCCACAGGCCATGAAGAACAACAGGATGAAGCTTACCGGGAACAACCACAGGGCTTTCCGGAAACTTCCTTTTTTATGTGCTTTGTTTAACATGTTGATGCGTTTTTTAATTTGGTTACTAAATTGATTGGTAATGAGCGCGCTACCCATATATTGATTGAGGATTGTGAGCTGGTAACTGACATGGTCGGTACCCTGCTCAACCACCTGTTGATCTGCCTGGTATTCGTGGTTGACGATGACGGCTTTTTTGTACATCCATACAACAGGATTGAACCACCCGATAATCGTCAATACCTCTGCCAGAAGCCGGTCGACAGAATGCAGGAGCCTGACATGCTGGGATTCATGATGGAGTATGTAAATGATGTTTTTTGCAGGCTCTTTTTCGGGGTTGATAAAGATGATGTTGAAAAAGGAACTGGCGTGGAGTCGGGTATTGATATAGACGTTGGTTTTTTGCAACACAGTCTGTTTGGACCGAAGAGACTGGATCAGAATGGTCGTAAGGCCGAACAGAAACCTTACCGCAAAAAGAAATGCTCCGGCAAGAAATGCCATGGTCAGTATGCCGGATATCCCTGAAAAACTTTCAGCTGGTGCAGTTGGGTTGTGGTCCGTAAAGATGATCTCCTCCAGGAAGACCATGGGAGATTGAAATACAGTGGCCGGATTCGGGACCCTGATAGTGATCATGGGCACCAGGAAGGAGATTATCATGGCGCTGAGGAGATAAAGCCTTCTGCTGCTGAAATTTGTATCCTTCCTGAAAAACATCAAATAACTGACAAAAAACAGGGTGATTGCGATATTCAGCTCGGTGATATACAGGATGAGTTCATTCATTGTTTCTCAGATTTTTTCTTGATCTCTTCCAGAATCGTGATTAGTTCGTCAGCCTCTCTGATATTCAGGTTTTTGGCATCAGAAAAATGTGAAAGCACCTGCTTCATGGAGTTGTTGAAATACCCTTTCATCAGATCAGTTAACCGTGCTTCCCTGTACGCCTCTTTCATAATGAGCGGAAAATAACGGTGGGATTTCCCAAATTCATCGTGGGAAACAAACCCCTTCTTTTCCAAAATACGGACAATCGTTGATACGGTGTTGTAGGCAGGCCTGGGTTCAGGAAAATGGTCTAAAATCTCCTTGACAAATGCTTTTTTCTCTTTCCAGAGAATCTGCATAACCTCCTCTTCTGCCCGTGTAAGTTCTTTCATCGCTTTTTGTGTAATATGATCCGATACAAATATAAAACTAAGAAATTAGTTATGCAACTAAAAGCTTAGTTAAATAAATAACGTCTGAATAATTTACTTATTGCATGAATGGGCTCCGGGGATGCTAAAAACATCTATCCATCAGAAAAGCAAATTAATGAAAATGCTTTTCCAGGATATAATAGGTGTGGTCAAACGGATTTTCGTTGTCAGCTTTCTTGAATATTTTTGAATGAATGTGGAAGGATGTCGGATCAATACGCGGGTAGAAGGCGTCTCCTTCAACAGTGGTTTGAATGATTGTAATGTAAATCCTTTGCACCATGTCGAGTGTCTGCCGGTAAATCTCCCCTCCGCCCACGATGAACACCTCTTCAGGAAGAAATGAGTCCGCTTTTTCAATAGCTTCTTTGATGCTGCTGGTAACAATGGCATCATCGGGTCTGAAAGTTTGGCTTCTTGTAACTACAATATTTGTTCGGTTTTTCAATGCCCCCTTGTTGGCTTCATAATTTTTTCGGCCCATGATGACAATGTGACCGTCAGTTACCTTGTGAAAATAACGGGCGTCTTCCGGCATTTTCCAGGGAAGACGGTTGTTCTTGCCGATGACGAAATTTTCTGATACAGCAACAATATGTGAGAGGACCATCTCTTTTTTAAATGCAATATAATAGAATTGAATATAATAGCCTGATTATTCCATGGTTATTCAGCCTGCACAGGAAGATTTGCCCCCTGTCAGCTAGCAATGGATGGCATAACACTTTGTTGCTATTTAGAATCATTGGGAGCTAACTATTAGTAAAATAAAGATAAACAGCTATATAGCAATCTAAGTTAACTTAGTCTTAATAACAATTTTATAAATTTTAGAAAAATGTCCGCTACTGTTACTGAAATAACAATAAAGGGGCTAAATTCGTCCAAAATTAGTGTGATACAATTCACAATAGAACATATTTATCAAACATAACGTGTTCATTACTAAATTAAACTACCATGATAACAATCACAGAATCGGTCCGGGAGAAGGTCGGTAAACACGGAAAAACCAGGGATGCATTGTTGCCGGTATTGCAAGACATCGTTGCAGAACAGAACTATCTTTCTGATTTGGCCATGGTTGAGGTGGCAAAACAATTGAATATTTCTGCGGCAGATGTGTTTGGTACTGCAACTTTTTACTCCTTTCTGACTCCCCGGCCCATGGGCAAATATGTCATCCGCGTCTGCAAAACGATTTCCTGCAGTATGAAGGGAAAGCACGAGGTGCTTAGCACCATCGAGGAGACCCTGAAGATTAAGCTGGGAGAGACATCGGCCGACCGGAAATTCAGCTTACTGGAGACAAATTGTATTGGTTGGTGCCACAAAGCACCTGCAATGCTGATCAATGATGAACCTTTTACGGAACTTACGCCAAAGAAGGTTACTGAGGTGCTTCGTGAGTATATCAAAAACAGGTAGAACCGAAAAAAACAAAGACCATGAGAAATATTCCTGTAAAACGTGTTGATCTGATTTTTGAAAAGGTGACCTGTAAGGAAATCTTTTTGAAAACCCTGGAATTGAAACCGGAAGAGATTATTCAGTCAGTGATCGAATCCGGCCTGAAAGGCAGGGGAGGAGCTGGATTTCCCACTGGATTGAAATGGCAGTTTGCGGCAAGGGAAAAGAGCAATGAAAAGTATATTGTCTGTAATGCGGATGAGGGTGAACCGGGGACATTCAAGGACAGGGAGATCCTGGATGAGGTTCCTGAAAAGGTGTTCTGTGGAATGGCTATAGCCTCCCGTGCAATCGGAGCAAAAGTAGGGTATATTTACCTGAGGGGTGAATACAAATTCCTCGTACCGAAGCTTGAAGCCAGGCTGAATGAATTTCACAAACTGATGAAAAGTGTTGGTCATGATTTCAAAATCCTGTTGCGACTTGGCAGCGGGGCCTATATTTGCGGGGAGGAGAGCGCGCTCTTTGAATCTATTGAAGGAAAAAGGGGAGAACCAAGAAACAAGCCTCCCTACCCAACGAAAGCGGGATTGTTCAATAAACCTACCTGTATTAACAATGTGGAAACACTGGTGTATACCGTGATGATACAAAAATATGGAGCTGCCCACTTTAAGGATTTGGGAACCAAGGATTCCCGTGGATCAAAAGTGTTTTCTGTTTCCGGAGATACGCCGAAAGCAGGAATCTATGAACTTGAACTTGGGATGAGTGTACAGGAATTTGTTGATGTGTTTGGAGATGGGGATACGAAGACCGTTCAGGTCGGTGGTGCCGCGGGATTTTGTGTGCCGAGAAAGAGGTTTGATGAAACAATTATAGGATTTGAGGGCGTTCCTACCGGTGGTTCCATGAAGCTGTTTAACAGTTCACGATCCATGTACAATGTGTTGCACAATTACCTGGATTTCTTTACCGAGGAGTCATGCGGACAGTGCACGCCCTGCCGTGTGGGTTGTCAGCAATTGCTGAAGGGGATTGAGGCTGTTAAGAAGGGAGAGAAGAGCTCCAAATACCTCGACGAATTGGTTAAGCTGGCGGCTACAATGAAGTTGGCTGCCAAATGCGGCCTCGGACAGTCGGTCGGTAACGCCTTCAGCTCCATCGTGGAAAACTTCAAGGAGGAGATCATTTATTAATTGAAAAAGAAAAATTTCCAGATATGGTAAAATTATCAGTAAACGGATTGTTAGTCGAAGTTCCAGAAGGAACTACGATCCTGGAAGCTGCCAGAAAGCTGAATTTTAAAATCCCTGTGCTCTGTCATCACGACGACCTGTGTGTTGCAGGAAATTGCAGGGTCTGCGTTGTAGAACAGCTTGGAGGAAAGGCATTGCTTGCTGCGTGTGCCACTCCCGTGGCCGAAGGTATGCAGATTCTGACAAATTCGCTTAAGGTGAGGACTGCAAGGAAGCATGTAATCGAGTTGCTACTGTCTGAACACAATGCAGATTGTACAAAATGTTACAAAAACGGTAATTGTGAACTGCAGGACCTCTCCAATGAGTTCAGCGTTGGAGATCATATCTTTCTGGATCTGATATACCACAAGGAATATACGATTGACAGGTTTTCACCGGCTATACAGAAAGATGACAGTAAATGTATTCGTTGTCAGCGCTGCGTCAGGACCTGTGAACAGCTGCAGGGAGTGAATGCATTGTCAGTTGCCTTTAAGGGAGATCAGCAGAAAATCAGTACTTTTTTTGACCACTCCATGGCAGAGGTCATTTGCACCAATTGTGGTCAGTGTATTAACCGCTGTCCTACAGGCGCCCTGGTGGAACGGACCTATCTGGATGAAGTGTGGGATGCCATCCTCGATCCGGAACTGCATGTTGTGGTTCAGACTGCGCCTGCTGTGCGGGTTGGACTGGGTGAAGACCTTGGCCTGGAGCCCGGAGAAAGAGTAACCGGTAAAATGGTTGCAACTTTGAAACGGTTGGGCTTTAACGCTGTTTTAGATACTGACTTTACAGCCGATCTTACCATTATGGAAGAGGGCACTGAACTTCTAACGAGGTTGAAAAAGGCATTGGTAGATAAGGATGAAAGTGTTTCGCTGCCAATGACAACTTCCTGCTCTCCTGGATGGGTGAAATTTATTGAACACACTTTTCCGGAATACCTGCCAAATGTCTCTACCTGCAAATCTCCCCAGCAGATGTTTGGCGCCCTTGCCAAAACTTATTATGCCAAGGCAAGGAACCTGGATCCGAAAAAAATTGTAACCGTATCGGTTATGCCGTGTACTGCCAAGAAATATGAAGCTGACAGGCCGGAGATGCGCTCAAGCGGTTATAAAGATGTTGATTATGTGCTTACCACCCGTGAACTGGCACGGATGATACGGCAGGCTGGAATTGATTTTCAGCTGATGAAGGAGGATCGTTTTGATAAACTGATGGGGAGCTCCTCAGGTGCCGCAGTCATTTTCGGTGCCACAGGAGGTGTGATGGAGGCGGCCCTGAGAACGGCCTATGAACTTGTTACCGGTCGTGAAGTGCCCTTCGAAAAGTTGAATATTACACCGGTTCGTGGCTTTGAAGGAATCCGCCAGGCTTCTGTTAAGATAGAAGGATGCCTGGATGAGTGGAAATTTCTGGAAGGTGTTGAACTGAAATGTGCAGTTGCACACGGTCTTTCCAATGCCAGGGAACTGATGCAGGGAGTGAAAGATGGAAAGATCAATGTTCACTTTATTGAAGTGATGGCCTGTCCGGGCGGATGCCTGGGCGGCGGTGGACAACCTATTCCGACCAACCAGGTAATCAGGGAAAAACGTGCTGCAGCTATCTATGCTGAAGACATGTCACTGGCGATTCGGAAATCCCACGAAAATCCTGAAGTATTGCAATTATACCGTGATTTTCTTGGAGAACCACTTGGCCATCTTTCACATGAGCTCCTGCATACCCACTATAAAGAGAGGGAACGTTACTAACGCTTTGCAAATATCTTAAAGTCCACACTCAATAAAGTTCAAGGAATTCATATGAATTTCCGACCCAGTCGAGAAAACGGACAAAATCGTTGAAAGAGATTACCACAGAGGCTGTGTTGACATTTGGGTGAAAACTGATCTTATCCGCTTTTCTGAGGTTTTGATCCAAGAAAAGGTGTACATGGTTTTCCTGGTCATTGATCAGTGCAAAAGGACTTACAGAGCCGGCTGCCACACCCAGGTATTTGTCCAATCGTTTTTGGGATGCAAAGGATATCTTACCCTGCTTCAGCCGTATTTCCAGATCGTGAATATCGAGTTTCTGGTTTGATTCCAGGATGACCAGATAATGGCGGTTGCCCTTGTGGTTCCTGAAAAACAGATTTTTGCAATGCGTGGAATCAATCTCCTTCCATACCTCCATCGCAATGTCTATCGTGGGCAATGGCTTATGCTCATGGAGCTCGTATGGGATTTTTAGTGTCTCAAGGACCTCCAACACCTCATTTTTCATTACACAAGGGGATTGTGGGACATACTGGATTCGAACCAGTGACCTCTTGCCTGTCAAGCAAGCGCTCTAAACCAACTGAGCTAATGCCCCTTATTTCTATGCCTGATGCCCCGCCGCAGGTGGACTGAACCTGTTGTTTAAATAGGCTTCAGGGGAGACAAAAATATAAAATCTTTTGGAATTATTC